>DASPJQ010000578.1:0-2586 GCA_035628535.1 Flavobacteriales bacterium
TGGCTATTTGATGGTGGTCATTGATTTCGGTTGCCACGGCCAACGCCTCCGAAAAGTAAACCATCGCAGTCTTGTAATCGTGTTTATCAAAGTAAATGGCACCGATATTTCCTTTTACACGGCTTATGGCTTTTTTGTTGTCAACGACCTTTGCCAGTGCCAGTGCTTTTTTGTGAAAGCTCAATGCTTTTTCAAGTTGTTTTAAATGGCGGTATGTATTCCCTATGGTGGTTAACAGCGTCTCCTTTTCTGTTTTTACCTTTTTTTCTTTCTCTTTCCGTTTATTCGCATTTTTCTCCCGCTTGATTTCGGTTTCCAATGACTCCAATATGCGAAGCGATTCATAACATACCTTTAATGCCGATGCAAAATCACCTTGTTCTTTATACACAACGCCAAGGTTTCCCAGGTCGGCAAGAACACTTGCTTTGTCGTTCAATTTCCGGTCAATGGCAAGTGCTTCCCTGTAACATTTAATGGATGTTTTATAATTTCCCTTTGCCAGGTGTTCCCATCCCAGCTCGCTTAATGCACCGGCCTCACGCATTTTGTCTTTTATGTTAACGGCAATGCGTTTTGATTTGTTTGCATAAAAAATAGCACTGTCGGGATTTATGTCTACATAAACATAAGCGGCTTTTAAGGCCGCATCACACTTAATGGTATCAATTTTACTTGTGCGATAGACCCGAATAACCGAATCAAGGTAAGGTGTTTGCCCCCTTGCAAGGTTACCCGCTAAAATGAGCCACACAGCAGGCAAGAACTGCCATACGCGGTTTGCTTGTATCAATTGCCTTGGTCTCATTTCGATTCAAGAGTTAGTGTACGCTTACGACTTTTCAGAAGAGAACATTTCTAAAATTCAAACTGGGGTGTGCATTTCCAAAAAGTGCTGAACCGGTATTTCCAATTGTTGCAAAACTGGATGGTTATTTTTTCATTCATTGTGCAAAAATCTTTTACTTCGGTTTGAATGAGCGCTAAAAGCCTGTCAGCCTCTTTACCATACCAGGTATAACCGGTGTCAAGGGCTTTGCTTTCGTAAACGGTATACGTATAGCGACCGCTCCCATCATTGTTTTTGCTGTATGCCATTTCAACCTTTTTGCAATTGCAATTTTCACGGATCACTTCCAGGGCACGATCGTTTTTTGTACCACAAGCGGCAAACATGCCATAAAAAACAAGGTATACGATATACTTTTGCATAAAATATCACATTGAAATTAATGAAAAATGCGATTGATGCGGTGGGTGAAAATGAAGGGAATAGGAAAAGGGGACAAAAACTGAAAGCATGTTGCCGGCACATGCATTATTTTTCTTCCAGTACGCGTTTAATCAGTTTTTCAGAGGCCATAATGGCTTTTTGTATGCGCTGCGCATAATAAATACTGTCAATAATTTCTTTTTGTTTTTGTTCAACCAGTAATTTTTGTGCGGCTATTAATTCGTTGTGCTTCTTCTTTTGACGGTTTGCAAAAAACATGAGGACTGCCACCAATACCATGCAGGCGAACCCGCCAAGCCCTATGTTGATCATGGTTCGCTGGCGTTTTATTTCCTGGGCATAACGCATTTTATTCATGCGTTCCTGGCTTCTGTTGCGAAGGCTGTCGGCTGTTTGTTGTTTTTCAAACTCGTATTGCATTTGCGCTTGTATGCTTAAACGTGTGTTTTCTTCATTAATCAGGCTATCGGTGTATATTACATACAAACTATACGCTTCAAAGGCTTTGGCCGGATTGTTTTGCATTTCATACGCATCGGCCAGCCCTGCATAAGCATGTTCAAATATCTCCAGTATGCCCGAAGCTTTCCCAATGGCCAGGGCTTTGTTGAACCGTTCAATGGCCTCAGCCGGTTTTTTTTGATCAATGCTTAACAACCCCAGGTTAATCCATACATTGGCTGTACCGCGTTCCTCTTTTAATTTAAGGTGTATTGCTTTTGCCTGGGTATAATATTGGTCGGCCTCACGCGGTTTGTGTTTTAACCGGTATATGTTACCAATGTTGCCAAGGGCAAAAGCAGCTGTACTGCTGTCACCCTGCTGCAGCGCAAGGTCAATGGCCTTTTGGAAAGCGGGCAAAGCCTCATCCAACCTGTTTTGCTGCCCGTAAACACTGCCAATATTGTTCCATGCGTAGGCAACGCCCAGCGTATCGTTTTTTTGAAGGCTTAATAGGAGGGCAGCATTGTGCCTGGCCAGCGATTTATCAAACTCGCCCTGTTTTTCGTATACGTTGCCAATATAAGTGTAAGCCGTTATCATGCCGGCTGTATCGTGAATGGTTTCGCTTATTTTTAGGGCGTTCAGGTCGTTTTTCAATGCTTCGGGGTAATTGCCCAGGTTCCAGCATACGACTCCAATGTTGGCATAAGCATCGGCAAGGGCTATTTGGTCGTTCAATTGTTTTTGTAACTGGAGTGATTTAAGATAATACTGTAATGCGGGGTAGTATTGCCCGTCAAATTCTTCAACCAAACCCAGGTTCCTGAAAGCGGCAGCTTTTTTTGACATGGCCAATTCCTGTATGGCTTTATTCCCGGGATTGGAAAAAATTATTTTATCGGCCAGCG
>DASPJQ010000579.1:0-1304 GCA_035628535.1 Flavobacteriales bacterium
CGCTTTGCCTTGCGAAGCTTCAACACCGCTTTCGGTTGTTGACATGGACAACGATCGCAATTACAAATACTTTATCGGCTGCAATAACGGTTTGATTTACGGTTACGAAAAAGGTGGCAAGCCCTTGGCGGGGTGGAATCCAAATCAACTTGGTAGCGACGTTACATATCCGATACAATATTTCCGTTATCGTTCGCGTGAGTTTTTACTCGGTGTGACGGATGACGGTTGGTTGAAATTTTTTACCCGGTTCGGTGAACAAGCCACCAAGTCGATTCCAATCGGCAACCGCACCGCAAATCATTTTGTCAGCGACGATGAAAAAGGTTTCAGGGCTATTGCCACCGACGGAACTGAATACCGGCTTGGCTACGATGGAAAAATCTATCTAATCGCTTCGCCGATGTTCTCCGCAACGGATGCCACATTCGCCGACATCATACCCAACAAATCCGGTCATGAGAAAATTATTTTTGACGGCAAACGACTTGGTGTATACGCCGATGATAGCACGAAAGTCAGGATGATGAATTTGCCAAATGAAACAAGCGGAAAAATATTTACTGCACAATTACCCGGCGGAAAATATTACATCGGTGTTTATGGTGATAAAAAGATTTGGTTAATGGATAATGAAGGAAAATTGGTACCCGGTTTTCCGCGCAAAGGGCACGGTAAATTCATCGGCACGGATCTGTACAACAACGAGCAACTTGTCATTATTGGATTGGTGGATGAACGTACTGTTATTGCTTACGCCATAGAGTAAAAACAACTTGGTGGCTTACGCCAGGTTATGAAACACATTCTGCACATCATCGTCGTCTTCAAGCACACCGATAAGTTTTAATACTTCCTCTTCATGTGTTTCGTTTAATTCCTTTGTTGTTGTAGGAATGCGCTGCAGTTCGGAGCTTATTGCAACAATGCCTTTCGACTCCAGCCCTTTTTGCATGTTTCCAAAATCCTGGAATGTGGTGTAGATCACAATCTCGTCTCCTTCGTCAACAATTTCTTCGGCGCCGAAATCGATCAAATCCAATTCGAGCTCTTCAAGATTGATGTTGTTTTTTGGAACACGGAACACACCTTTACGCTCAAACATAAATTCTACCGAACCGCTTTTACCGAGTGCACCGCCATTGCGATCAAAATGCATGCGCAAATTTGCAACCGTTCGAGTCGGGTTATCAGACGCCGTTTCCACAATTATTGCAACTCCATGCGGGCCGTAACCTTCATACGTCTGCTCGCTCAAATCTTTTTCTTCTTTTGATTGCGCACGTTTAATTGCGGCTTCCACA
>DASPJQ010000580.1:0-1045 GCA_035628535.1 Flavobacteriales bacterium
AATGATCCCAAAAAAGAAGTTGATTATTATACAACCGATTTTTACATTGCCAATGAGAATGAAGAAGGCAATGGGTGGGACCAACCGCAGCACCTTGTGGGTTTTATCAACAGCAATCAGAATGAAGGGGGTGGAGCCATGGCTGTTGACCGTACAACATTTTACTTTACGCGATGGAACCCCGAAAATCCGCAGGAATGCAATATTTATGTAAGCAAAATGTTCAACCGCAGATGGCTTGAACCATTCAAAATTGACGGTTTAAACATGGAAGGTTATCGTACCATGCAGCCTACACTTTCACTCGATCAGACCAAACTGTATTTTGCAAGTGACAGGCCCGGTGGATTGGGAGGGCTTGACATATGGGTATGTAAAATTGATGAGGATGGAAACCTGGGCATCCCTGAAAACCTTGGTGCACCTATCAATACTATTGGCGATGAAGTCACCCCCTATCACCATCACCAATCAAATACCCTATTCTTCAGCAGCAACGGCCACAGCGGTTTTGGCGGATTGGATGTGTACAAGACTCACTGGAGTGCCGATGACCAATCATGGAGCCCCCCCGCCAATTTAGGAGCACCCATCAACGGCCCCACTGATGATTTGCATTACATTATGGACAAGAGTCAAATCAACGGCTTTTTTACCAGTGACAGGAAGCATTGTACCAATTGCGACAGCACACAGGATGTTCAACCCAATTGTAGCCGTCTTTACTCATTCCAAAAGCCAAACCTGCATTTTACATTAAGCGGTTACGTATATGATGCCGAAACCGAAGAAATTATTCCGAATGCCTTGGTAACGTTTAAGGATGTGCACGGTGAGGCCGAACCGTTTTTCATTACCACTGACGAAAAAGGATATTACCATACCGACCTTACGCAAGACATAGAATTATTTATCAAAGCACAAAAAGTGAAGTATTTTGCCGATGCCGGAACGGTTAATACAATCGGGTTGACAGAAAGTGCCGACCTTGAAAAAGACTTTTTCCTGCGCCCAATTCCTACAGGTGAAATTGAAATTCCAGGTA
>DASPJQ010000581.1:0-1511 GCA_035628535.1 Flavobacteriales bacterium
TCAAAAGATGCGTTGGATGTGGCTGTAATAAATGCCCGCAAACATGGGGTTACCATTAAATTCCAGTTGCTTGATATTTTAAATGAATCATATACCCGCGAATTTTTTGCAAACCAGAAACCATTTGACATCATTGTATCCAACCCGCCTTATATAACCTTGAGTGAGAAAAAAAAGCTTGGTGCAAATGTGCTTGATTTTGAGCCTCATACAGCTCTTTTTGCGCACGAAAACGATGCGTTGATTTTTTACCGGAGGATCAATGAGTTGGCGGGTAGCCTGTTAAAAGCGGGTGGACAGCTGTATTATGAAATCAATGAATTTAAAGGGGGCGAGATGATGGATCTGATGAAAAAGCATAATTTTAATGAAGTTGAACTGATCAATGATATTAACGCAAAAAACAGGATTATAAAGGCGGTAAAATGACAGAAGCTGAAGCACAAAAGGAAATAGAAAAGCTAACGGATGAACTGAACCACCATAATCATTTGTATTACGTTAAGGCCCAGCCCGTTATTTCGGACTATGATTTTGACCAGTTGCTTGAAAAGTTAAAAAAGCTTGAAGAGCAGTTTCCGAAATTTGCTTCACCCAATTCACCAACCAAGCGGGTAGGAGGTGACATTACCAAGATCTTTCCAACGGTCAAACACAAATACCCCATGCTGTCGCTCAGCAACTCTTATTCAACCGAGGACATTGTTGATTGGGAAACCCGGTTGAAAAAACTGGCTGACGGTGATATTGAATACGTGTGCGAACTTAAATACGATGGTGTTGCAATTGGCATCACGTATGTTAACGGTGAACTTTTCAGGGCCGTTACACGGGGTGACGGTGAAGAGGGGGAAGACATTACGCCCAATGTGCGTACCATTAAAAGCGTTCCACTGAAACTAACGGGAACCGGCTATCCGCAGGAATTTGAAATCCGTGGCGAAATTATTTTACCCCGCAGCAGTTTTGATAAAATGAATGCCGAGCGCGAAGCTGCCGGTGAGCCGTTATACGCTAATCCGCGCAATACAGCGGCTGGCACGCTGAAAAACCAGGACTCGGCCGTAGTGGCATCACGCGGGCTTGACTCGTTCCTGTATGGTTTTTATAGTGATAAGAATACATTTAAGACTCACTATGAAAGCGTAATTGCCTGCGGTGGATGGGGCTTTAAAATTCCCGATGAGAAAAAAAATTATTTAAAAAAATGTGCAACCATAGATGAAATAATCGGCTTTATCAATTACTGGGACGAAGAGCGTAAAAAACTGGGCTTTGAAATTGATGGCATAGTCATAAAAGTCAATTCATACCTGCAGCAGCAGGACCTTGGCTTTACCTCCAAGAGCCCGCGCTGGGCCATAGCCTATAAATTCAAGGCTGAAACGGTTTCAACCCTGGTTGAAAGCATTGCCTACCAGGTGGGCCGTACGGGCGCCATTACCCCCGTTGCCAATTTAAAACCTGTTTTGTTGGCCGGCACAACGGTAAAACGCGCCTCGCTGCACAAT
>DASPJQ010000582.1:0-14348 GCA_035628535.1 Flavobacteriales bacterium
CGGAAGCGATGCCATGCGCATGAAATGCGTGGGTAAAAAAGACGGTGACCATTGGGTGATTAACGGTACCAAAAACTGGATTACGCACGGCATTTCCGGTGAGGTGGCAGTAGTGCTTGTGCGTACAGGCGAATTACTGGATTCAAATGGAATTTCGGCATTCATTATTGAGCGCGGCACACCCGGTTTCAGTGGCGGAAAAAAAGAAAATAAGCTGGGTATGCGCAGCAGCGAAACCGCTGAATTGATTTTTGACAATTGCCGCGTACACCAAAGCCAAATGCTGGGCAGGGAAGGCGAAGGGTTTAAACAAGCCATGAAAATCCTGGACGGTGGCCGCATTTCCATTGGCGCATTGGCACTGGGAATTGCAAAGGGCGCGCTTGAAGCCAGTGTAAAATATTCAAAAGAACGCCAGCAGTTTGGTAAACCCATAAGCGAGTTCCAGGGCATATCATTTAAAATTGCCGACATGGCTACCGAAATCGAAGCGGCTGAAATGCTGTTGTACCAGGCAGCCGATTTAAAAAACAAAAAGAAACCGGTTACCACCGTTTCGGCCATGGCAAAATATTATGCCAGCGAAGTGTCGGTTAAAGCCTCAACCGAAGCCATACAGATTTTTGGCGGTTACGGGTATACAAAAGATTTCCCGGTTGAGAAATTTTACCGCGACTCAAAACTGTGTACCATAGGCGAGGGTACCAGTGAAATTCAAAAATTGGTTATTGCCAGGAATATTCTCAAGAATTAATTTGTTGAAACATGCTAACGAGGCTGCATCATTCCCGTTAGCTCTCGTAAAAGCGTTACTTCGCCATAACATAAGTACACAGGACACTTAAGAAATAGAATAAAAAAAAGCATCATTTTACGATGCTTTTTTATTCGTTAATAATCCTGAATTTTAAAATTGTCTCTTTTTTTGTTGTGTCTTTGGGTCAAAAAAAATTAATTCACATGCGCCCAACAAACCCAAAAGGTCGTGGCCCCAATAGCAAGACCCAATAATCCCGATATAAGACCGCCTTTGTCCTTGGTTTTAAAAAATACAATGAAACCAAAAATGGCCCCAAGCCCGGCAAGTGACGTACCTACAAGCCCTGTCCAATCACTCTGATGGCGGTAGGCTGAGTAGGTGTCCCAATCAAATGTGGTTGAAACCGTATCATAATCAATTTCGGGTAAATGCGGCTGAAGCATAAAATAATTGTAAATCAGCACTAAACCGCTGACTCCGACCATAATAATGGCAATTTTTTTAAGTGTGTTCATAGGTTTTTGTTTAAGTAAGCAATGTAAAGAATATTAAATTAAGGTCGTAAACCATCAATTTTGTTTTGCTGACAGTTAAAAGTTTGTACATTTGCAGTCCTAAAATTAAAACGAGAATAAATTATGTTAATCATTCCTATTAAAGAAGGCGAGTCAATTGACAAAGCGTTGAAGAAGTATAAAAAGAAGTTTGAAAAAACCGGTGTTGTCAAAGAACTTCGTGAACGTCAGGCATTTACAAAGCCTTCAGTGGTTTTGCGTCAAACCAAAATCAAGGCTGCTTACCGTTTGCAAATGCAAACACAGGAACAGTAACATTCTAAAAAATATATGCGTACAAGAAGGAGTCCCCCTAGCGGACTCCTTTTTTTATGTCTTACATGGCCTTCATAGAGCATCTTAAGTTTCAAAAACGCGCTTCAGCCCATACCGTAGCAGCCTATGAAGGAGACCTCAAGGATTTTTTTAACTACACCAACCAGCATTATGATATTAACCAGCCGCAGGAAATTTCAACGGTCATTATACGCAGTTGGATTGCCAACCTGGTTGAACAGGGTCTTGAACCCCGGTCGGTAGCGCGTAAAGTATCCACCCTGCGTTCGTACTACAAATACCTGTTGCGCCATAACCAAATTACCACCAACCCGCTTACCCGCGTTGTGGTCCCAAAAATCAAAAAACGCCTGCCCGTTTTTGTTGACCAGGGCCGCATGGATAATTTATTTATGCATATGCCCGAAGCCCATGCGTATACTGAGTTTTTGGAGCAGGCTATTATGGAATTGTTTTATGCAACCGGCATGCGTTTGACCGAGCTGGTTGAATTAAAGCTGCACAACTATGATGGCCATTCGGTTAAAGTGCTTGGTAAACGCAGCAAAGAGCGCATTATACCGCTTACCGAAACCGCAGTTGAGGCTTTAACGGTTTACCTGGCCCAACGCAGGGAGCTTGAAAAAGTTGTGGATAACCAGTATCTTTTTTTGCTTGATAGCGGAAAAAAACTCTACAAAAAATTTGTTTACAGAATCGTGAATACTTACCTTGCAAGGGTAACGACCGAAAAAAAGAAAAGTCCGCACGTGCTGCGCCATACGTTTGCAACGCATTTGCTGAACAACGGGGCGCAGTTAAACGCCATAAAGGAACTATTGGGGCATGCAAGCCTGGCTGCAACTCAGGTTTACACGCACAATACAATAAGTAAATTAATTAATATTCACCAAAATGCCCACCCGCTTGAAAAGCGCAGGGCACGTTAAAAACAAGGAGGTATTATGAACGTACAATTTCAGTCGGTCCATTTCAGTGCCGACAAAAAACTGGTATCATTTGCACAGGAAAAGGTAACCAAGTTAAATACCATGCATGACAAAATCATTTCTTCGGAAGTTATTTTGCGCCTTGAGAACTCAGATGCGAAGGATAACAAAGTTGCAGAAATAAAATTAAACATCCCCGGGAAGGAATTATTCGCCAAGCGCCAGTGTACTACATTTGAAGAGGCAGTGGATTTATCGGTTGATGCGCTTAAGAATCAAATAGCCAAATACAAAGGTAAATTAGCAAGGTAGGATCCAATAACCAAAAGGAAGAGGAGTTTCATTGACAGTGGAGCTCCTTTTTTTTGAGTATGAGGCTACAAAGAACAAAGATTCGGAACCTGATTCGATGTTTTTTTGAAAAAGGGTCCGAACGTTTCAGGCAATAAGCACAACATGATAACTGATATATTGATAACTATAACAAGGCGGGCTGTTTTCAACAAAAGCGCTATTTTCCCAAGCATAAAGGATTTACTTTCGTTGAAAACACCGGGCTTTCGCCTGTAGTCCTCGTCAAAAATCGGAATCAGATCCTTCGTTCCTCAGGAAGGGAATCCCGTTTTTAACTCCGGGCTACCCGGCTCAATCCCTGCCCGGATTTTGAAAAGGGTAAAATCATTACCGTAAAAAAGTTAACATTTCCACACTCTCACACTGTATCCCGTGCTTTACTTTATCCTCACTCATTTTCCTGTTCTTCAAAATTGAATTCAACGTATTTGGTACCTTCCAACGGCTCCAGCCTGAATTCAATTTTAGCGTACCGCATAAAGTCATATTGTTTCAGCACCGGTTTTATTGCATCAAACAATTTTTGCGCACTAGGCCCAAACATGTGCATGGTAATCATGCCGGGGTTTTCATTGTAGTAATTCCGGTAAATGCCCGTTTTACTTTCCTCAAGTGCTTTTTGCAGGCGCATTTCAAGCCCCGATAATGAATCCATGGCTGTTTCACTATTGCCAAACAATATGGCCACCCGTTCTTCTGAATGCCGTGCAGGTTTTTCGTAAGTTGTTTTTGCGTTTGGTTCCTCAGCATTGCCTGCACAACCTGTGAATGCTAAAACTAAACCAAGTCCGGCTATGGCAGGTGTAAATTTTACAATCATTGATTATTATATTTTTTCGAATTACCACCCTCTTTCTCACATCCGCCCATCTCAGTACCCCATTCTTCGTACTTCGTACTTTGTACTTTGTACTTTGTACTTTGTACTTCGTACTTTGTACTTCGTACTTCGTACTCCGTCCTCAATACTAAATAGTAAAACCAATCACGCAAACGTCATCAACCTGCTCATGCCCCTCGTTCTCTCCATCCGGATGTTGTTTCCAGTCCTCAATAAATTTATCCAACACCTGGCTTTGTTCTTTTTGCTTTTTTTTATAATTGTTCAGCAAAATATCCTTGAACGTTTTTACCATTATTTTTTTACCCCTTGGCCCGCCAAACTGGTCGGCATATCCATCGGTGCTCATGTAAAAACGGTCGCCCGGTTCATACGGTATTTCATGCAGGTTGTAAATCATTTCCTCGGGTGTAAATCCGCCAACAGCACATTTATCGGGTTTGAATTCTTCAATTTCATTCTTCCGTATGCGGTACAATGTGCGGTTGGCCCCCGAGTAATACAGCATTTTTTTAGCCGGGTCAACTGTAACAATGGCGCAATCCATCCCGTCTTTCATTTTTAAATTCTGTTCATCGCCCTGCCCCAATGATTTTTTAATGCCACGGTTAGCAGCCTCCAGTATTTTATCGGGCATCAGTATTTTTTTCTCGGGTATGATCTGGTTCAGTTTGTCAATGCACAACATGCTCATGAATGCGCCCGGCACACCGTGGCCCGTACAGTCGGCACAAATAATTACCATTTTGCCATCGTACTTGCCATACCAGTAAAAATCACCGCTCACAATGTCCTTGGGTTTAAACAGTACAAATGAGTCGGGAAAATCAACTACCATTTCTTTGGCAAAAGGCAGCATGGCCTCCTGTATTTTTTGTGCGTAATTAATGCTGTCGGTTATTTCCTGTTTCTGGTGCTTTATCTGCTCATTTTGCTCAGCCAGCTCTTCGTTTTTCTTTTCAATTTCCTGCGTACGTTTTTTCACGATTGCCTCAAGCTGAATGTTTTTTTGCTTGAGCCGGTGTGACAAAATGCGGTTCACCGCAATGAATAGTAAAATGGTGGCAACTCCGTATGCAATATAAGCCCATGTGGTGCGGTACCAGGGCGGCAATATGGTAAAACTGAATTTTAAGACCTTGCTTTGGTACCCGAAAACATTTTTAGCCTTTATGCGTAACGTATAATTCCCCTCGCGCAGGTTGGAGTACTTTATCTTATTTTCATTTGACCATGAGCTCCATGACGCATCGTGTCCCTCAAGCATGTGGGTGTACAGTATTTTATCTGCTTCCTCAAAATAAAGCGCGGTAATGGTAAATTCGTAGGAATTAAATTTATAAGCCAGTTCAAATTTACTGTTTGCAGGTTGGGCATTCATAAATTTACCGTTGGCAAACCAATTACCTTTAAACAAAGTTGAATCGTTGTTCACCACTACCTTTCGCAGCGCTACTGTGAATTCCTGCGAATAATTTTTAGTGTAATTTTCTTTATAACGTACCAGCCCGTCAGCGGCTGCAATCCAGCAATTGCGTTCATCTTCGGCATATATATTGTTTATGCGACCCATGTCAATGGGTAAAAAAGGAATCGTTACCGGTTTTTTATCCGTGTCAAAATGAAATATTTTATTGTCGGCACAAACCCAAATTCGTTTATTGGTTTGCTTAACATGTGTCACCTGGCTTCCGTCAAGTGACGGCAAAATACCCGCCAAATCAAAAAAAGGTTTGCCATCGTCACCGGTAATCATTTTGCGCAAGCCTCCGTTGGTACAAAAGTAAACTTTGTTGTAAATAATGGCAGGTCGTATAAGGTGAAGCGAATGTTCGTCAAGGTTATCAAATTTTTCAATGCCAATCTTGTCGTTTATAACCGATATTTTAAAAATACCTTGCCCTACCGATCCCATCCAAACCACGGTGTTTTCGGCAGTGGATGCAGGGTCAACCGTGAGTGAAAGGCACCGTGCTATAATGGTTTCAAAATATTCTTCAAAAAGTATACGGTTTGTTTTCAGGTCAATGAGCAACACGCTTTCCGGCCCGGCAATAAGCAATTGCTCTTTTTGCGGTAAAACAGCAATGGTATGAATAACCCCGCTGTACAATTCCTTAAAACTGGTTTTATTCCCACTAAAAACGCCCCTGCTGGTGGCCGCAATGATACTGTTTTTGTAAATGACCAGGTCGGCCACTTCACCGGTAACATTGTTAACCTGGTTAAAATGTTTTAAGGGGTCGTTTGCACTTTCCGCAAAAAGCCCTTCTGATGTGCCAACATAAACCAATTCATCCAGTTTAACTATGCATTCAACTCCACCCAGCAATCCGGTTTCATCATCATAATAATGCAAAAGCGAACCGTGATTAACCAACGCAATTCCGTTTGTCATGGCAAGCCATAAATTACGGTGTTTATCTTCTAAAATGTCCCTTATATAATTAACCCGAAGCCCGGTTGACTTATTGATGGTATTTTTAACCTTGCCGTTTGCATCAACAATAAGCACACCCGAATTGGTTGTGTTCAATGCAAATTCGCCATTGCTTAAATTGCGGGCACCAATAATCCCGTGTTTTTTTAAACCCACACTGTCGGCATTGAAACACATGGCTTGTCTGTTCCTGGTATTGTATAACCATAGTCCTTTTTCCTGGGTTACAACCAGCAATTGGTTCGGATCATATTTAACTACACCTAAAATGCCATAGTCGCTGAATTCATATACCGTGGATAATGTTTTTTTTGTTGTACCGTCAATTTCCACCAGGCCCACACCCCGCTCGCGCACGTATATGCGGTTTTCGCAACGCAACATGATCTGGTAACTCGACCCCGTTGGTATTACCGATACTTTTTTACCCTGTATGCAAAAAAGATTTTCAGGTGTATGAATATAAATCAGGTCGTCAACGCAAAACAGTTTGGTAATGGTGCCCAGCTCCAGTTTGTTTTTTTCAAACACCGCTTTTAGTGAAACAAACTTCATTCCACCGTTTTTGTCACGTGTGAGTTTCCCAAATTCGCCATTGCTGGTACCAACGTAAATAGTCCCGTTTTTGTCCTGGTCAATGGTAAATACATAGGCGCCCTGTTCCACTTTTACAAAGTCCCATTGGAGGCCATCGTAAATCAAAACACCGCCAGCGTTTCCGGCAAAAATATATCCCCGCTGGTCCTGGAAAACGCAATAATTGTCGGGTGTTTGGCTGGTGCCGTAGTTTTTGGGTGTAAAATTGGTTACGGGCGGCCTTAGTTCCTGGGCGTTTGTAAGCAACGCGTTAATAAGTAAAACAAAACTGAAAGCGAACCTGCTCATGATTATTGCTAATATAGCCGAAATAATGTGTGCCTGCAGCGGAAATTTTTGAAATATGCGAAAAAGTCAATTGCCTGATATAAAAGAGTTGTTGGAAGAAAAAACAGCACAGTACAACAACCGCAGTTTTATACCCGATGATCCTATATGCGTACCACATCAGTTTACTAAAAAACAGGATATTGAAATAGCCGGATTTTTTGCTGCCATTATAGCCTGGGGCAACCGTAAAAGCATTGTAAAAAACGCTTCGCGGCTTGTTGAAATGATGGACAACAGCCCGCATGAATTCATTGTATCAGGTTCGGCACAGGACATAAAACGCCTTTCAACGTTTGTGCACCGCACGTTTAACGGTCAGGACATGATGGAATACGCCCGTGCGTTGCGCAGGATGTATGCGAAACATGATTCGTTGGAACAATTTTTTGTGAATGACAGTGCCGGGTTGGACCGCATAAGCGTATTCAGGCGCGAATTTGTAAAAGGTATGAAAACCGAGCATGCCATGCGGCATATTTCCAACCCTGAAACCGGTTCAGCAGCAAAACGGTTAAACATGTATTTGCGTTGGATGGTGCGCCAGGACAAGGCAGGAGTCGATTTCGGCATATGGAAAAACATATTGCCCGCAACGTTGCGGTTACCGCTTGATGTGCATACCGGGAATACCGCCCGGAAACTCGGGTTGTTAAATCGCAAACAAGATGATGCAAAAGCTGTTGCTGAAATAACCAACGTGTTAAGAAATTTCGATCCAAAAGACCCTGTTAAGTATGATTTTGCCCTATTCGGCCTGGGTGTGTTTGAAAGATTGGTGTAATTGTGATTAAAATATACTTTCGTTGTAAATGAAATTTACTAAATTTAGCGGTTAACATGGCCCGTTTTTTTGGTATATCCATTCTCCTGTTTTCTCATTCGTTTGCTTTTTGCCAGGCAACGGGCGACTACCGTTCATTTGCTACGGGCACTTGGACAACAGCATCCAATTGGGAACGCTACAATGGGACAGCATGGGTTACAGCTACCGCTGCGCCAACAAGTACTGATGGAGCAATCACAATTCAGAGCGGGCATACCATGCAAATTGCGGCCAATGCAACTATTGACCAGATCACAATTAATTCGGGCGGTACAATTAACTGGACGGGTGGCACCTGCACAATTGCAAACGGAACCGGTGTTGATTTGCAAATTAACGGGACTTTTTGGGACAACCGGGCAAGTTCAACGGTGAGTGTAACATTTTCAGCAGGTGCAACCTGGCAAATGGGCGCAACCGGAACACTTGTACGTTCGGCTGGAAATTCTTCAAACAATTGGCAAAACAACTATCAGGGGGGTATAGCAAACATTCCATCAACGGCTTTTTGGATACTGCGCAAAACGGGTTTGCAAAACCCGTCTATTTCCACCACAGCACCAGCTACCGGTTCGGTTTATCCCAACCTGATCATTGAAAACAATACGGCCTCCGCATGGACTACCGCAGCAACTAATTCATCGTTTACAGGAGCATCGGCCTACCCGACTGTAAAAGGTTATCTTGATATTGGTGGTTCCGGAACCAATACGGTTAGTTTTATGAACAACTGCACCAATGCCACACCGCTTACTGTTGCGGGTAACCTTATTGTAAGAAGTGGAAGCACCTTCAGAAATTATGGGACCGGTACACGTGTTGGCGGTGACATCACCATTTCGGGCACTGTACACTTTGATGGCGATAACGGCAGGTTGATTGAAATAAACGGCACCGCAAACCAAGCCGTTACCGTTACCGGAACGTTTAACATTTACGACCTTGAAATTGACAAACCATCGGGTGTAGTAAACCTCAATTCACCCCTTACGGTATACCATACGCTAATGCTCAACAACGGTGTGGTGAATGCAACGGCAACAAACCAAATAACGGTTGAAGAAGACGCCACCGCTTCTGGTTATACCACCGCAAGTTTTATTAATGGCCCTATCACCAAAAACGGGAGCGAAGCATTTGTTTTTCCTACGGGTGATGGAACCGATTTGCAAACAATTGATATGAGTGTTGCCAGCCCGGCCTCCGTTTTGTTTACCGAAAATTTCAGCGGTGGCGCTGCTGGGTGGAGCCTCAACGTTGTTACGGGCACCGAGGGGGCCGATCCAAATTATTTTGAGGTTGACGATGACGAATCAGGTGTTGGTTCGTGGGCCTGCGGAACGGCAGGAACAGGAAACAGCAGCCTGCATGTAACAAGTGTATTTAATCCGGCCGGTGGAGCCGCGTACGATGCCGGTGGGTTATGCGGAGCCTGGTTTTGTCCCCAGGCAAACCGCAGGTGCGAGTCGCCAACCATTGATTGTACGGGATCAACTGATATAGTTGTTTCATTCAATTACATTGAAGGAGGCGAAACAACCAATGACAATGCCACATTGTGGTATTATGACGGTTCTGCGTGGTCACAAGCGGCCGATATGGGTAAAACACCACTGTGTACTTCTGGCCAGGGTGTATGGATGCGTAAATGGGTTTTACTACCTGCGTCAGCCAATAATAACCCGAATGTGAAAATCGCTTTCAGTTGGGTAAATAACGATGACGGTGCGGGTACCGATCCTTCGTTTGCCGTTGACGATGTTGAGGTGGCTCCGTGGCATTCATTTACCGGTGAGTATTATTATGCTGACGGAACACTTGTGTATGGTAGCGTGCTTGCGCCAACGCTTGCCGGCATAAGTAATTGTGAATACTGGATACTTGACCGCAACGCAGGAACAGGACGCAGCGTAACGTTAAATTGGGATGCCAACAGTTGTTTGGTGGGCACAACGGCCGACCAGCGCGTGGCCCGTTACGATGGTGTTTCCAACTGGCAGGATGAAGGAAATTCGGCTACTACTGGTACCATGGCAGCAGGTTCGGTTACCAGCAACCTTGTCACTTCATTCAGTCCTTTCACCATTGCCAATGTTCCTACCATTTTACCGGTTGAATGGCTCACCTTTGAAGCACAGGCGGTGGAAAACGCACATGTATTGCTTACCTGGAGCACGGCTACCGAAATCAATAACGATAAATTTGAAATTGAACGTACAAAAAACGGTAAGGATTTCGAATACATTGGTTCGGTTAAAGGTTGCGGAAACTGTTCTTCCCAGAAACAATACGTGTTCACCGATATTTATCCGTATGAAGGAATATCGTATTATCGTTTAAAGCAGGTCGATTACAACGGGTCTCATTCCTATTCGTACCTAAGGCCGGTGAACATTGCCGGTGCGCCAACCGTGCAGGTTTATCCGAATCCTAACAACGGGAACGAGCTTTTTTTTAACCCTGGCGTTGCTAACGTGGTTGGTATATACGTTACTGATGTGACCGGTAAGCTGGTTGCAAGCGAACTTAAAGCCGCGGATGCCGTAGGCAAATACAAGGTTGTTTTTCCCCAACGGCTGTCACCGGGTGCGTACCTGGTAACCGTTTGCACGGGTACATCAAACCTCTCAACACGGGTAATTGTTCACTAACGCTTCGGCACATCAGCGCCATTATTTTAAAAAATCAGCGGTTCATGGCGTAAGGTATTTTTCCTACATTTGGTTTGCTTATGAGCCAGCATACCACCCTTCTTATTTTTATTTTTTTATACCTGATCCTTAACATTTTCATTGGTTATTGGGCGTCAAAACGCGTGCACGATTCAAATGATTTTATACAGGCCGGCCGAAGTTTACCCATGTTTTTCAATGCCACTGCTTTGTTTGCCCTTTGGTTCGGTAGCGAAACGGTGTTTGGCGCATCATCCGAATTCATGAAACACGGTCTCTCAGGTGTAATTGAAGACCCTTTTGGCGGAGTGCTGGCCTTGCTGTTATTCGGTTTCTTTTTTGTACGGAAACTGTATCGCCTCAATATTTTAACCCTTAGCGATTTGTTGCGCGATAAATACGGTAAAACAGTTGAATTGATGTCGGCCATATTCATGGTATTTTCTTTTTTCGGATATATAGCAGCACAGTTGCTCGCACTTGGAATCATCCTTAAAAACGTTGTTCCAGGAATGGAACTATACAGCGCCATCTTGATTTGTTCGGTGTTGGTTACATTTTACACTTTTATTGGAGGTATGTGGGCGGTAACCATTACCGATTTAATACACAACATTGTTATTGTTATTGGTTTGATTGCATTGGCCATATTTTTCACCAACGAAGCGGGTGGGTTGGGAGCTGTTATGGAAAAATATCATGCAAATCCGGGTCGCACATTTGAATTTTTTCCTGAAGATGGTGCGTTAAACTGGACCAATTGGTGGAGCGCCTGGCTTGTACTGGGCCTGGGTTCGTTGTGTTCACAGGATATTTTTCAGCGGGCCAATTCAGCTAAAAACGAACGCGCTGCAGTTAATTCAACGTATTGGGGCGCTATTTTATATTTAATCATGGCGGCACTTCCCTTGTACATTGGTTTCGTGGTAAAGTATCATTATTACGGTGGTGTGGTGAATGAAGAGGTTGATATGCAGCAAACGTTTCCACAGTTGGTTTTATCAGAGGCGCCCCTGGTTTTGCAAATTTTATTTTTCGGGTCGGTGCTTTCAGCGGTGCTGAGTGTGGCCAGTGGCGCATTGCTTGCGCCCGCCAGCATCATTTCCGAAAATATTGTAAGGCCACTATCCAAAAATAAACTAAGTGACAAAAAATTCCTGTGGATATTGCGTTTATCAGTAGTGTTTATGGCCATAATTTCAACCATTACCGCCTTTATGGGGGAAGATATTTATGAATTGGTAGCCATGTCGTCAATTGTGGGGATGGTATCGCTTTTAGGGCCGGTTACAGCCGCCTTGTATTGGAAAAAATCCTCGAAAGTTGGCGCAATGCTCTCAATGATATTGGGTTTCACCTCCTGGGCCGTATTTGAATACATTGTAAAACCTGAATATTATTCGTTTTTACCAGCCTTATTTTTAAGTATTTTAGCCCTCGTTGCAGGTAGTTACCTGTTTAAGGATAAAACAGAGCCGGTTACCGGTGAACTGATTGATATAAAAATTAAAACCTAAAAGAATATGACAACAATTGATAATATTGATCATACTTCAATGGAAAAAGAGCCCATTTTTCCCATGAAACAACGGTGGATGCTTTTGGGTGCCAGCATTGTTTTGACCTGGGCGCTTTCCGTATTTTCATTATTTGAAACATTTAAAATACAGGAGCTGATCCAGCGCACCGTTGATGGCGATACCGGTGCGGCTTATACATTAATGGCCATGCAGCAAAAAGGTGTTGATCCGCTCAAAGCAATTTCGTTTGTTGTGGGTGTATTGGCCGTTGTAATTGCATGCCTTTGGTTTTATCGCGCCTCGCTTAACGTACATGTTGCAGGCATGAACTATTTAACCTACACTCCAGGGTGGAACGTAGGATGGTTTTTTATTCCCATAGCGCATATTTTTATGCCGGCAATTGTGGTGGCCGAAACCGTTAAAGCTTCCCAAAGTATAAATGACCGGAACGAATACAGTTCATGGAAAGGCAATTCAACCGGAATTTGGTTCAAAATCTGGGCTTTGAGTTTTTCATTAAAAATGGCGGGTGTCTATTTTTTCACGTTTTATTCCATGTCATTTATCAGCGGAATAGCCGCCCAGGACCCTGATGCGCTTATAGGTTTAATGAATGCAACCGTTTTGGTAAGCTATATTGGGTTTGCGCTTAATTTCATCGAGGGCATTTCACTCATACTTTTTACAAAACAAATAACCGATTTACACGAACAATACAGGGCCAGTTAAAAACATGCAGTATTATAACAACATTCTCGAAACAATCGGAAACACCCCGTTGGTGAAATTAAACAACGTGGTGAAGGACGTTGATGCATTGGTGCTGGCAAAAATTGAAACCACCAATCCCGGCAACAGCATCAAAGACCGCATGGCATTAAAAATGATTGAAGATGCCGAAAAAGCGGGGCTTCTTAAACCAGGATACACGATTATTGAAGGCACCAGCGGCAATACCGGTATGGGCCTGGCCATTGCAGCCATTATTAAGGGATACAAATGTATTTTTACCACAACCGATAAACAATCGAAAGAAAAAGTAGACGTGTTGCGCGCCTTTGGTGCCGAGGTAATTGTTTGCCCTACCGATGTGGACCCTGAAGACCCGCGTTCCTATTATTCGGTATCATCGCGCCTTGTAAACGAAGTGCCCAATTCCTGGAAAGCCAACCAGTATGACAACCCGTCAAACGCCCTGGCGCATTACGAGCAAACCGGTCCTGAAATATGGAAACAAACCGATGGAAAAATTACCCACCTGGTTGTTGGTGTTGGTACAGGAGGCACTATTTGCGGAATAGGAAAGTACCTGAAAGAAAAAAATCCGGACATAAAAATATTGGGCATTGATACATATGGTTCGGTGTTCAAAAAATACAAAGAGACCGGTATTTTTGATAAAAATGAAATATATCCATATGTGACTGAAGGCATAGGCGAAGATTTTCTGCCCCAAAATGTCGATTTCAGTGTAATTGATCATTTTGAAAAAGTAACCGATAAAGACGCAGCCATTTATACCCGCGAAATTGTAAAACAAGAGGGAATTTTTGTGGGCAACAGTGCCGGTGCAGCCATTGGCGGACTTTTGCAAATGAAAGACCGGTTCAAAAAAGGTGATGTGGTGGTGGTTGTTTTTCATGACCACGGCTCGCGTTACCTGGCAAAAATGTTTAACGATGACTGGATGCGTGAAAAGGGATACATTGATAAAAAGGGATTGACCGCGCGCGACATTGTCAAAAATTCAAAAATCAAGGAGCTTATTACTGTTGAATCGTCAAAAAAAGTGAACGATGCCATTAAACTTATGGGTTCTTCAGATATTTCGCAGATACCGGTTACAACTGATAAGCGCGTGGTTGGTTCAGTAAGTATTTCGCATTTGTTTAACAAGGCCACCAAAAGCCCTGAAATTTTGCATGCCACCATTGAAAGCATCATGCAGCCCGCGTTTCCATTTGTTGATATCACAACACCCATTGACGCCTTATCACAAATGATCAACAGCGAAAATCCCGCTGTGCTGGTGAAAGATTTTAAGATTGACCAAACGTATATTATTACCCGTTTCGATATAATTAATGCTTTGGCATAACGCATGCTGAAAAGAATATTATCCAATGGCGTTTATCCTGACAACTCTGCGGTATTGAACAGGAAAATCAGGACCAGCAACCTGATTGCTTTTTCAACCATGGTTATATTGACTTTATTCTCTCCCTTAT
>DASPJQ010000583.1:0-7580 GCA_035628535.1 Flavobacteriales bacterium
GGTATGTTTTATCGTCTTTTAAATTGATGTTGTATTTTGGTCGGTATTCTTTAATGAGATTGTTTTCCAGGATCAGTGCATCAAATTCAGTACGCACCACAATGTATTGGATATCGTGAATTTTGCGAACCAGCATGGTAAGCCGGGCACTGTCATGGCTCTTGGTAAAATAGGATGAAACCCGTTTTTTTAAGTTTTTTGCTTTTCCAATATACAAAACAGCGCCCGATTCATCGTAATAACGATAAATGCCGGGGCTATCGGGTAATGAAACAAGACGTTCCCTGATATGTTCGGAAAAGTTTGACACAGTGCAAAATTAATGCATTATGAGAAACATTCCAAGATTTTGGATAGTGAGATATTAGATAATGAAATATTAACGTACGGTTTTATTGGAAAATACGGCAATATTTGGATAATGAGATTTAAATAGAGAAAGGTATTGCCAACAGTAAATCCAGGTATTTCATTATCTAAAATTCTCCAGGGTTTAGTTTACAATGAGTCCGATTTTGGTTCGGTCATGGTCAAGCAAAGCCAGGTATAGTTCCCTGAATTTTTTGAAATCGGCCGCTTTGATTTCGCTGGTCTTGAATTCCTGGTAACGCTCTACATAAATACCTGTAGCCGTTTTGGAAAACTTAAGTGAATATTTCACAAATTCGTTTTCAATGTTCACATCGGCCGGCATTTTGCGTACTGTAGTGCCCTTTGGAAAATCAAGCTTTATTTTTTGTAACGAAGGCGTTACGCGGAAAATTTCGCTGAGCTCAATGGTGTTGAACCGCTTGGATGAGCTGAAAATATTGGTGGTTTTCATTCCCTGCATCATGGGCACGCGGGTAAAATAAATGTCAACAATGTTATCAGAAAAATTCATGGCCTTGAAATTAAATGTGCCTTTCAAGGGTGCTGTAATCTCATCCACATTTTCAAATTTATAATCTTCCAGGCTGAAGTTATCAAACTGCCCATCACCCAGGAAAAACAAAACCTCCTGTTCAAAATTATCGCGTGATTTCATGGCGTTCAGTTCACGCAGCATGCCACCGGTAAGCCCGTTAAACGTGGTGTTCACCTTGATGTCAACTGACTTGTCTGTTCCCAGTGTTGCCGTCACCTCGTGAATGGTCAGGTTCTTTTTCGGGTCAAGATGGTCGCTGGGTAACTGGAACAGTTCTTTTTCACCGTCCTTGATTAAAAGCCCCCAGGCATTCACATCGTTTTCATTCAGCACGTAATACGGATAATAATCAGTAGTAAGGTCAACAAAATTCATTTTGCCATTTAATTTATAAGCGGCAATTACATGGTCAAAATAAAGGCTTGGCAATGTTTTCTGGTGAAAAAACTGGTTGGTTTTTACCAGGCAGTAATATGATTCAATGCCTTCCATTTGTAACAACGCTATCATGAGTGAGGCCACGTCTTTGCAATCGCCAATGCGTGATGAAATGGTTAAATCGGTGTTTTTTGGAATATAGTTTGACTGCAGCAGGCGCGTATACGAGTATTTAATTTCTTTGGTGATATAATTATAAATAGCAATAACTTTTTCCTCATCGGTCATTCCGGGCCTGATAATGCTGTCGCGCACGGCTCGCAATTCATAGTTGGGTTCAAGTTTACGGTACGTTTTGGCCTTAAACCAGTCAACAACGGGCGACCAGTCATTCATGGTTGATACCATAATGTTGCCATACATATCGGTTTGATCAACAATGGCGTCTTCCTGCGCTACTTTTTTCAGGTCTTTGTATTCCCACCTGAAAAAGTCAAGCCCGTCAACATTCCTTTTTTCAACGTTATCGGGAATATTATGGAGCAAATAATTAAAATCAGAATTGCCCGGTACACCATACTCAATTTTTGCATACCGTATAGGAACATGAAAGTTCAGGTAATTAAACTGTATCAATTCCTTACCCAATTCGGTTCCAACATTCCATTTGTAATTCCCTTCAAGCTTAATGATGTCGCCAGGTTCAAGGTTTTTAAACACCACAAACCCCCCGCTCTTGTCAGGTGTAAATTCGCTGCCGTTTGCTTTAAGCACTTTGCAGGTTGACAAATTGCCCAGGAATGAAAAATCATACTCGGTCCAGTTTTTAGCGCCCGCATCGGTCAACACCTTAATGGCCATTTTTGAAAACAGGTTGGCAGTGCCGTCCTTTTCCAGCATAATGTCATATACAAAACCAAGAATAACCGATTCTTCATCGCTGTATTTTTCAAGGCCGCTCTCATCGGCAATAATTTCGTCAAGGTTACGGGAGTTAAATTTGGTTTTTAAGAGTTTTTGACCCTGTATTTTATCAATTTTTTCTTCAAGACCGTTTCCACCGCCAAATTCCATCCCGAATAAAGAATAACCACCTTCATCCGATTCATATTGCTTGGCCAGTTTATAACACTCAAGGGCTTTTGCGTTGTTCTCCTTGTCCTTGAATATGTCGCCCATCAATTCATAGTCTTTGCTGTTGTACGGCTGCGAGGCCAATATAACTTCAAGCTCCTGCAGCGCTTCCTCGTGTTTTTCCAGGTTGAACAAATACTCGGCTTTTTCCCTGCGTATGTCAAAATTATCAGGCTCAATCGCAATTATTTCATTGTATAATTTAAGGGCATTGGCCGGCTGGTTCAACCCCTTGTATTTTTTAATGAGCGTATTGTAATCATACAGGCTAAAATATTTCTTGATGTTTTTTGCCGATTCTTTTTCGGCCTTTTTTGCGCTGTACTCGCTGCGGTTACCAATATCATAATCCGTTGGCTTATTGTCATCCTCCAGGTATTCCTTCAAAATATATTCAAACCTGGGGTATGATTTAATGAGTTCTTTTGCCTTTGATTTTCGCTCGGCCACCAGGCCCTGCTTGTCATAATGCTCAAGCATCCTGCGCATCATAAACAGATTGCTTGGCGCCACCGTACGTATTTCGTCAACCTTGGAAATATATAAATTGGGTTCGTTTTCCTGGTCAATTTGTTTCAGGTCGTCATACATTAAGGTAAACACAGGACATTTTTCAAGGTCAATTCCCGAAATAATTTTATCGGCTTTTTCTTTTTTACCATTCTCCCTGAAAATTTCGTTGGTAATGTATTTGAAAAATACCTTGTCACTGTTTTTTTGCCAGGTCAGGTAAGCAAATTCTTCCACTTCGCTGGTATACCCGCCTTTTATGGCAGCTTTATAATACAGGTAATAATTAAACCAGTCATTGGGGTTTTTATCAATCAGCGACTTGAAATACCTGAGTTCCTCCCGGTCTTTTACCACTGGTGTAATGGCTGCCGTTGAAAAAGCTTGCGGTGTATTGGTACTGGCGCATTCAATTACTTTGCCTTTAACATCAGTCAACCTGAAGCAAATATTTTCACTGCTTGAATTATAACTTCCGCGGCCCAGTAACGCAGTAAGGTCGCTCAATGAGAGCGATGTTTCACCATCAAAACTTTCATAGTTGCTGTAATCGCCATAATCGCTGCCGCCATTTTTACCCGTGAAAAATGAACCTTTGCAATATTTTACCAAAATCCTGTGCCACCCGCTTTTCAAATCCATTTCCACCATTTCGGCATCCCACGATGAGTGAATGTGTTCGCGGTTTGCAAAAACCAGTTGGTTGTCAATCCAGATTTTTACGGGATACTCACGCGCAATACGCAGTTGCACTTTTTGATCAGACTTCAATTCAACATAGGTATTGGCATAATACACGGCATCGCGGTCGGTAATGCAGTGGGTTTCAAAATTAAGCTGGCCGTTTTTATTGGTGTGCTGGGGCATTACCCATTTTAAATCCACTTTATTGTAATTGATATACGATTTGGTAATATCAAATTCAAAGTTGTTTTTTTCAACGGGGTAAACCAGTTCATACCCGTATCCGTTCATGTTTTTAAACGGTCCTATATAGCTCCAATTGAAAATACTGACGGTTGAAGCCATTATTTTATCGGATTCTTCAAACTTACGGTTGTAAAAAGCGCTGGAAGCCTCGCTTATTTGGTTTTCAATTTCAAACTTGACCGGTGTTTCCATGTCGGGTTTGAGTTTGTTGTCGGCTGAAAATTCACTGGCATGACCAAATAAATAATAATACGCTGGGTCTTTGACTTGCCTTAAAAGCCGGGCAGTATATTTTTTAATATCATAATCGTCCTTGCTTATATTTGATAAATAAATCATGCCTTTGAGGGCGTCTGCATCAAGACTGTCGGTCTTAAGTTTTTGCGTAAACACTTGCTTTGCCTGACGATTGTCGTTTTGTTTGATATAGTCCCATCCGTTTTGCGCCTGTACATGGCATACGTTGCTAAGACCAAGGAATAAAATACTTGAAATTAAATGCTTCATTCTGTGCCTGAAATATTCATCAAAATACGCATTATTTAGATTCAGGGTTTGGTTTTAAGCCGGATATTTAGATAATTTTATAGAATGAACATTCCCGTGCAAAAATTCAACATACGCGTTTATGGTCTTTTACATTGGGAAGGACGGGTTTTACTGAGCGATGAACACTTTGGCGGTATGGACATAACCAAATTTCCAGGCGGTGGGCTTGAATGGGGCGAAGGCATAACCGATTGTCTGAAACGCGAGTTTTTTGAAGAACTTTCGCTGGAAATTATACCGGGCAAGCTGTTTTTTATCAATGATTTTTTCCTGCTTTCGGCTTTTAATCCCAATCACCAGGTTATTGGTATTTATTACCTGGTTAGCTGCAACAATCCCGAACGCATACCTGTAGCAAATGTTCCGTTTGCCTATGCTGAAAAGGCACATGGCAGCCAGAGTTTCAGGTGGATTGACTTAAAGGAACTTACACCTGAGCATTTTCATTTTCCACTTGATAAAATGGTTGCTGAAAAGTTAATGACCTCAGGCGTTTAAGCCATTACCGTTCCTTAATCAGGGTGTTGTTAAGCCATTATTGTGACAAATATTCCTTATTTTTGAAACCACAGTTAATTAACACATGAAGAAAACGTGCACCACGATTTGTTTTGCCATTGCTTTAATGGCCGGCATGATGGTGTTAAGCAATACCGGCTTTTCAAGGTTTCATACTCCCAGGGAAATGAAACACCTGCGCGAATACATGTTGCGCATGGGCCCCCACGGCACCAATGACTTTTTTGGCGGATCGGGTTTATGCGCGGGTTGCCACGGCCACGATCCGGCCGGTTATGCCATGGTAACAGCCGCTGGCGAAGACGTAAATATTTATGATGACTGGGCCGGAACCATGATGGCCAATTCGGCCCATGACCCGTTTTGGCGCGCCAAGGTGAGCCATGAAATTTTGGTGAACCCTGCACACCAGGTTGAGTTTGAAACCAAGTGTACCAGTTGCCATGCCCCCCTGGGCCATTTTGACGCCTATTACCACGGTGATACTACCTATGCCATAGCCGACATGTTGCTTGACTCCCTTGCGCGTGACGGTGTTTCATGTGGCGCGTGTCACCAACAGGCTGACAGCACCATACAGGGCAAGGTTTTTTCGGGCAATCTTATTTTTGATACCTCACGCACGGTTTACGGGCAATATCCGGCCCCGTTTGCGGGCCCCATGGAATCGTTTATCGGGTTTGATGTCAAACAGGGCATGCAAATTAAAAAATCAGGTATATGTGCCGGGTGCCACACATTGATTACCGAATCCTACGACCTGGCCGGTAACCCTACCGGCAACCATTTTGTGGAGCAGGCTACTTACCATGAGTGGGTAAATTCCATTTATAACGATGAGGACGGAATCAACGATAGCCTGGGCATTACCTGCCAGGGATGCCATATACCTGAAATAAATGAGAACATTGTGATTGCTGCAAATTTCTCATTCCTGGGACCACGCAAACCTTTTGGTAAACACCATTTGGTTGGTGCAAACACCTTCATGATTGATTTAATGCGCAACAATATAAGCGCACTGGGCATTACCGCTGAACCAAAAAATTTCGACTCAGCCTTTGTACGCACAAAACGGTTGATGCAGGACAGCACGGTGATCATGAATTTAAACCTGGCTTCGCGCACGGCCGATACGGCTTTTTACGAATTGAAATTAACCAACAAAGCCGGACATAAATTCCCCTCGGGTTATCCATCACGCAGGGCCTTTGTGCAGTTTGTGGTAATGGATGAGGAAGGCGACACGCTTTTTAAAAACGGTTTGCTCAACAGCGCGTGGCAGTTAATTGGACAGGACCCTGTAGTTGAACCGCATCACCAAATGATCAATAATACCAATGATGTGCAAATATACGAAATGGTGCCTGCCGATGTAATGGGGAATGTGACCATCGTTCTGGCACGCGCCAACAGCGTTTTAAAGGACAACCGCCTGGTGCCAATTGGTTTTTCAACTTCGCACTTTGCGTACGATACTACGCGCATTATTGGCAATGCTGAAACAGATGCGGATTTTAATCACGAAGCCAGCGTTGAAGGAAGCGGTACCGACATGATACAATTTCACATTCCCATGTACGGCTATACGGGTGATTTAAACGTGGTGGCCAGTTTGTATTACCAGGCCGTGCCGCATAGTTTTTTGGATGAAATGTTTACCTACACATCGCCCGAAATAAGTTTGTTCCAGGGCATGTTCAACACCACTGATCATACGCCTTTGCTGGTAACGCAAATTAAGGAGGGAGACCTTTTTGTAAATGTGCCGCAGGAACCGGTAATCATGCCGCTTAATATTTTCCCTAACCCCAGCAGCGATGGTTTCTTTTTCATTAATTCAACCAAACCGGTTGAGGAAATTACGGTTTACACGCTAACAGGGTCCATTGTACTGCAAACAAAAAACACATCAAGTTTTACGCTTAACAGGCGTGGTACGTACCTGGTGCGCATCCGTTCGGGTAACAGGGAATTTGTGGAGAAAATCATTCACTAGTTTTTAAAACGCTGATGACTGTAATTTTGAAATTAAACGCTGCACAATTCCTGGTAGCAGAACATTAACAAATTACTTTAAAGTATCTAATAGTAAGGGGCTTCTTACTAAAATTTTGGCAAGTCTTAAAATCAAAGAAAGGTTATTGCAATTCAAGAAAACACTTCTTTAATCAAATCACGTAGCATTACTCCGTCTGCCAACATCGTTGCCATAGGTTGATCCAATCAGCGTCATTTGCGTTCCATTTCCTCAAAAATATCTATCTTGTGTGCATTGACCCAGGCTGAAAAAAATATCGTTGAAAAGCTTATGGCACATGTTAAACAAGCCATGCCACCCGATCCAACCGGGCATGACTGGCCGCATGTGTTGCGCGTATTGAAAAATGCGTTATACATTCACAAAGCCGAAGGGGGGAATGAGTTCATTGTTTCACTGGTTGCGCTAACACATGATTTGTACGACCATAAATTTTTTACGGGTACACAAGGAGAGGCTGAAAAAAACCTGGCGGCATTGCTGCATCAATACGGTATTGATGGATCAATCATACCCGTTGTAGTTGACCAGGCGTTTAATTTAAGTTTTAAAGGCGGGGCCGCACCTGAAAAACAATTAAGCCTTGAAGGAAAAATTGTGCAGGATGCTGAC
>DASPJQ010000584.1:0-3461 GCA_035628535.1 Flavobacteriales bacterium
CCGGGTCAATTATGTAAGCCTGGTAAGCCAACTCAGAAGAGTTGGGTAAATAATCAGGCAACTCATCAACCGTATATCCGTTTGCCATTCCCCTGAACACATCGGCCATTGAGGAGCTTGCATTATCACCAGTCATGGTAAAATCGTTGTGAAAGAAATTGGTGCGGTTATACGCTATACCGAAGTGCATGTACCGCCAGTCAAAATCATCCAGTTTTTTTGCGCCTACAAATCCAACGCTTCCAAAATTAAGGTTCCCTTTCCCGCTTAACGTTGAATTGCCCAGGAAACCTGTATTGGAATTTACATCTTCATATAACAATGAAAAATTAAAATCTGACTTGGTATAACGCGCAATACCGGCCGGGTTAATGGCCATGCAGGAAATATCGCCTCCCAAAGCGCCAAAGGCTCCACCCATTCCATTATACCGTGCTGTACCATTAAACTGAATATTGGAATAACGGTATGCATCTGTCTCATTTTGTGCGTTGGCTGCCGTTAACAGTAGCAGGCCTGCGGTAAAGGCTGTAAATTTGTAATTCATGTCAAAAAATTTTATAAAAAAGGCCAATCCATTTTTAGTGCGATTGGCCTTGGTATTTCAATACATTAAATTTCTTTTTTAGCGCCTGCGGCCTCCGCCACCACTGGTACCCGAAGAGCCACCACCACCTGAAGAACGCGACCCGCCACCACCACTATTGGAAGGTGAAGAATACGAGTTGCTGTTGCTACGGCTTGGTGAACTGTAGGAGTTATTGCTTTCACGTTTTGGCGAGCTGTAACTGTTGCCACTTTCATGGCGGTTACTGCTGTTGCTTGGGCGTTCGTAATGCGAGTTGTTGTTACGAGGCGATTCATAATGACTATTATTGTTCTCGCGAGCGTTTGAGTTATTATTATAGGAGTTCCCGTTATACGAATTGTTATCGTATGAAGGCCTGCTATTGTTGTTATTGTAATTATAATGCGTATTGTTGTGCGTAGTAGGCTTGATTCCTGACTCATGGTTTACATGCGGGCTGGTATTATTAACCCTGCCGTTTGACCAGGCCGATGCATCGGTTGGTTTATTGTTATCAAGCGCGGTTGCGTGGTTAGGACGGCTTGTTGCAACATTGTTTATGTTGTGAGCTGAACCGTTGTTGCGCACATCAGTAACATTTCCGGTGTTGAGTGTAGTATTTCCCCCATTCAGGGTTGATTCGGTGTTGTTATTAAATGAAGCAGGTTTTGTATTTACTTCAGAAGGGTTCACACCGTTAACCGGCTTAACCGATCCGGTAGCAACGTTGGAAGAAATAAGGCTTCCGCTTATATGATTATCATTGAAACTAACGGGTGCGTTGTTAATCGTGGTTTGCGTTCCGTGTTGAATATCGTATTTATCGGCAAAAGTAAGTCCCTGGTGATAATTCTCATACGAAGTGCCCTGGTACGATGAAGAGTTGCTGCTTGATGCACTCAGGTTTTCGCGGTGACCAAAATTGAACCCGCTATTATTTCCATAGTTGTTATAGTCCCAACCGTTGCCCCAGCCATTGTTGTAGCCGTTTCCATAATAACCGTTCCAGTATCCATTGTTATAACCGTTCCAGTATCCATTGTTATAACCCCAGGCATAGCTGTTGTAATAAGGGTATCCTCCACCCCAGCCATAATAGTTGCCCCAGCCGTAATTACCCCAACCATAGTAAGGATAACCCCAGGCATAACCAGGATAGTTCCAACCCCAGCCATTCCAACTGTTCCAGCCCCAGCCATAACCTATGCTAACACTCCAGCCCCAGTTGCCCCAACAATTACCGTATCCATAAAAAGGATCATAATAATTATAGGAATACCATGGATTATAATATCCACAGCCGTAAACCGGGTAATAATACCTTCTTATGCGTGTGCTGTATGCATAGTCGTCATAATCGTAATAATCATCGTAATAATTATTATTGGTTATGTAAGTATTACCATTTTCACCCATGGTTGTGGTGGTGGTACTTTGTTGTTTTTGTGCATAATCAGGATCATAATAATCCTCAACGTTGTATTCTTTTTGCTTAGGCTGTGAAACATAATCCTTATGATTGGCTTTTGTTTCCACGGCCTTGTCGGCCAATACTTCACTTTTTGATTGTTCGTAAACATCGTCTGAATCGTCAACAAGCTGACGGTTTGACGAACAGGAAACCAACATGGTCGCTACAGTGCCGGCTAACAGAATTTTTTTCAGTTCCATAATCGTGGAATTTGTATATTGATTAAACGAAATCATGCGTCATTTAGTTTGCACATAGCCTAAATAATTACTTTTGTCAGGCATGGCTGACAGGTAAAAATACAACTATTGTACCAAATTGGCAATATGCATAAAACGAATATTATAGGATTTAACAAATGGGTAAATTTTTAACAACTCGCACCGAGAATTATAGTGAATGGTATAACGAAATTGTGGCCAAGGCCGGCCTTGCTGAGCACTCAGCAGTAAAGGGTTGCATGGTAATTAAACCACATGGATATGCGCTTTGGGAGAAAATGCAACAGAACCTTGACCGCATGTTTAAGGAAACCGGGCATGTGAACGCTTATTTTCCACTTTTTGTGCCTAAAAGCCTGTTTGAAGCTGAAGAAAAAAATGCCGAGGGTTTTGCCAAGGAATGTGCCATTGTAACCCATTACCGGTTAAAAGCCGATCCTGAAAACAAGGGAAAACTCATACCTGATCCTGAAGCTAAACTGCAGGAGGAACTTGTTGTAAGACCTACAAGTGAGGCAATTATATGGAATACTTACAAAGGATGGATACAAAGTTACAGGGACCTGCCGTTGCTCATTAACCAATGGGCAAATGTTGTGCGGTGGGAAATGCGTACGCGCTTATTTTTGCGTACTGCCGAATTTTTGTGGCAGGAAGGCCACACAGCGCACGCCAGCCGTGAAGAGGCCATTGAAGAAACCGAACGCATGTTAGGCGTTTATGCCGATTTTGTTGAAAACTATATGGCTGTGCCAGTATTAAAGGGAATTAAAACACCCAACGAGCGGTTTGCCGGAGCCGATGAAACCTATTGTATTGAGGCCATGATGCAGGACGGGAAAGCGCTTCAGGCAGGAACCTCGCATTTTTTGGGGCAAAATTTTGCCAAAGCATTTGATGTAAAATTTGCCGATGCCAGCGGAAAATTGGAATACGTGTGGGCCACATCATGGGGTGTTTCAACCCGGCTTATTGGCGCCCTTATAATGACCCATAGTGATGATAACGGACTTGTTTTACCTCCTAAACTTGCGCCTTTACAAGTTGCCATTGTACCAATTCATAAAGGCAATGATGAACTTAAAACCATCGGTGAAAAAGTTGAGCCCCTGGTAAACGAATTGCGTGCAAAGGGCATTTCGGTGAAATATGACAATGATGATAAAGAAAGACCAGGATGGAAATTTGCCGAGTATGAAAT
>DASPJQ010000585.1:0-1204 GCA_035628535.1 Flavobacteriales bacterium
TTGGCAAATTTCTATCAATAATTTAAACCCGAAGAAAATATTGAAGACGGGAATAAGGAAATACACGATTTGCCACGAAGGGCGACCGATTATTTGCAAAAAAACAATGATGTTATACCCGGGAATAAGCGCAGCCCACCATTCACGGTGGCATTTTTCAAACAGCGCCATTTGCGCCACAATGGTCACAAATGCAGTGATGCTTACCAATACAACAAACCAAACGGGCGGGTGCTGAAGAAACCTTACACAGGCGTCAATATATTCGTTCATAAGACAGGTTTTTGTCTTTTACGAACGTACGGTTAAATTAGTTCCAAAAACTGTCAATGGCCCGTTTTACTTCAGGGTCATTAATCATGCGAACAAGAAAATAGCCTTCGCTGTTGAACGCCAAACGTCCTATTTCGGCCTTGATTAATACACTGAGCCAACGCTTTGGACGCATTTCATCGGTTTCATTTGAAGGGGTTATGCCTTTTGAAGCCGCGTATTCCTTAAATGCGGTCCACATGGCCTCATCAACAATAAAACTAAGGTTGAACTTTGCAGTGGTGGCGTACGCGGCCATTAACTTATTCTTGTTGCGTTCCACAAACCTGAAGGCAAATGCGTGAACCAGGTTTTTTTGCGGGTCGTTTCTGTCGGGACTAATTACACGTGCGTAATAGGTGGTGTTGTATGACGTGTCAAGCGGTACAAAAACATCGGGCATTATGCCCCCGCCTCCGAATACTTTGCGTTTTTTATTAATGGTAAAACATTTGAGCGAATCAACGCATTTTGAACTATCAGGTTTATAAAATTCATTGTTGTTGAAACGGTCAATGCTTTCATGATAATAATCAATGCCCTGGCCGTAAGGTTTTTGAATGCAGCGTCCGCTTGGCGTATAATAACGGCTTACGGTCAAACGTACGGCACTGCCATCGTCAAAAGGCCCGAACTGTTGTTGTACAAGGCCTTTTCCGAAAGTTCTGCGGCCTACAATAGCGCCACGGTCGTTGTCCTGTATAGCACCGGCAACAATTTCGCTTGCCGAAGCGCTGTTGTGGTTCACCAGTATTACTACGGGCATATCTTCCAATTCCCCGGCCGATGTTGCCAGGTAGTCTTGCCTGCCCTGGTTATGCCCCTTGGTATAAACAATTTTAACCCGGTCCTTCAAAAACTGGTCGGCAATGTTTTGCGCCTGTTCCAGGTA
>DASPJQ010000586.1:0-5530 GCA_035628535.1 Flavobacteriales bacterium
CGTAACTAAAACAGCCTCACTCACCTGGCTGTATGACGGGTGGACAACCGATTGTCCAAGCAACGCAGTTACGCAAACTGTTACTGTAAACCCAGGCCCAACTTCGGCTTTTGCCTGGAGCTCCACCGGCCTGTCGGTAACCTTTACCAACATGTCAACTGATGCAACTTCATACGCCTGGGTATTTGGCGATGCGGGCACTGCTTCGGCACCCAATCCTGTACACAATTATGCCACTTCGGGAACATATACGGTAGAGTTGACCGCTACCGGTGCCTGCGGCTCAAACCTGAGTTTTACAAATATTACCATTACCGATTCAACCAATGAAGGAAATATAGGTGTGGTTGAATTCAACGATGACCTGGTTGTAAACATGTATCCTAATCCAGCCAGCACGCAATTGAACGTTGACCTCAACCTGAAAGAAGCTGCCGATGTCAATACACAAATCATAAACAGCAAAGGCCAGTTAATTTATACGCAACAAAACGGCAACAGCAATGCATTCCACCTGAATTATAATACCTCGGCCCTTGAAAACGGGGTTTATTTCCTGCGCATACAATATGGCGATGCTGTGTTCAGCCGGCCTTTCCTCAAGCAATAAACTTTCATGTTTTAACAAAATCCCCCCTTTGTTGCGTAGATTCTCAAAGGGGGGACTTAGAATTCGCATTGTTTCCTGTAATAATTACTGTTATCTTTATTATAACCTGGGTCCATGGCAAATGGAACAACGTTATGCAACGCGCGCTTTTCGCACTTATAAGTATTTGTTTTTTTGCAAGGACCGCACTGCCTCAAAAAGCTACCGCCCTTGACAGTGTTTTTTTGTCGGTACCAAAAAGCCAGGCAAACGATACTGCCCGCATCAGACAGCTGGTAAAAGCCATATTTCCGTTTTACGTAACTGAACCTAAAAATTGCTATGAAAAGGCCAGGCAGGTATTGGCCATGGCAAAAAAAGCACATTACATAAAGGGACAAGCCGGTGCTTACATGACAATGGCAACCGCAAGCCAGTTTTTAGGCAATACCCGTCAGGCTTCACGGTATTACATGTATGCATTGCGGTTGTATGAAAAATTGAATGACCGCGTGGCTGTTGGCAGAACCTACAATAACCTGGGCGCACTATACCAGGACCAGCGGAATTACAGGCAGGCGGTAGAATGTTACCTGCAATCATTAAAAATCAGAGAGGAAATTTACGACACCGCTGGAGTAGCTGCAACTTATAACAACATTGGCTGTGTTTACGCTGAAATGGAACAGCTCCCCGAAGCGGAAGAATTTCTTTTTAAATCATTGGAACTCGAAAAACAGTTAACAAATTACGGGGGCATGGCCAAAAGTTATATATGCATTGGTCAATTGATGGGCATCAGACAGGATTGGAAAAATGCCGAAGAAATGTTCATGAAAGCCATTCCCATTCTTGATAGCCTGCATGACAATTTATCCAAAGGCGTGTGTTATTCGGGTCTGGCATCCAGTTGTGTATATATGAGGCATTATAAAGAGGGCATTCCTTTTGCTTTAAAGGCCATTTCAATACTGGAACCACTGGAAGCAAAACCTCAGCTTGAAATAGTTTACACGAACCTTTGCGAACTGTATGCAAAAACCGGGCAATATGAATATGCCATTGCGTATTTCAAGTTACTTGCAGACATCAGGGAAGAAATATACGATGCCAACATCGCCAGTCAATCTGAGGAATTGCTGGTGAAATACGAGGATGAGAAAAAAAGAAAACGCATAGCTATTTTGGAAAAGGAGAAAATAACAGATAAACTAACGCAGGCCCGTCAAAACATGTTTGTTGTAATTACATCAGGTGTTGCAGTTTTGCTGGGGCTTACCATTGTTTTTATAAGCGTTTTTCAGCAACAACGTAAAAAAAACCTGAACGCGCAACTTCAAAAAACAAAAATCGAACTTGAATACATAACCCTGCGCTCGCAAATGAACCCGCATTTTGTGTTCAACAGCTTAAACAGCATTCAACGGTTGTATGTTGAAGGCAAAGCTGAACTTGCTAATGAATCAATGGCCGATTTCAGTTCGCTTATGCGAAAAGTGCTTGATAACAGCACGCGCAGCCATATAAGCCTGAAAGAAGAAATTGACACCTTGAAATTATACCTTGATGTAGAAAAATTGCGTTGTGACGGCCTGGTCAATTATTCCATTGCGGTTGATGAAGCAGTTGACGTACACAACATTCTTGTACCACCGTTGGTAATACAACCCTTTGCCGAAAACGCCATATGGCATGGCATATTGCCTAAAAAAGAGATCGGCCATATAACCATAGCCATTTACAAAAACCACAATGACCGACTGGAATGCACGGTTTCCGATAACGGCATAGGCTACAAGGAAAATAACGGTGAGGCAAACAAAAACCATAATTCAAAAGGAATTCACATAACCGAAAAAAGACTTGGCAACAAAATTAAAATTGAAAACCTGGCTTTGGGGGGAACCAGGGTCACGCTTATTTTACCTGAACATACATGATAAAAGCCGTAGTTATTGACGATGAAAAAGACGCCCGGTTCCTGTTGCGGGACCTGGTTGAGAAGCATTGTGCCGGTGTTTTGCAACTGGTTGGTGAAGCCGATGGAATAAAAACAGGCATAAAATGCATTAATGAGGTAACCCCTGATGTTGTTTTCCTTGATATAAAAATGCACGAGGGCACAGGCTTTGACTTGCTTGAAAAAATAAAAAAACCTTCGTTTGAAGTGGTTTTTATTACAGCATATGACAGTTTTGCCATCCAGGCTTTTCGTTTTAGCGCTTTTGGATACCTGCTCAAACCAATTAAGCTGAACGAACTTAAGTCGGTTATAGAAAAACTGGCGGAGCATTTTGCACACCTGCGCCAAAAGGAGGACCCGCGCATGAAAATATTGGTTGAAAATTATGGTGACGATAAAAAAATAAAAAAACTTGTGGTTACCAACCTTGAAGGGTTCCAGGTGCTAAACGTTGAAGAAATTATAAGGCTTGAGGGTGATAAAAATTACACTCACTTTGTATCATCAGGAAAAACCCGAAAGATAACTTCATCAAAAACCTTGGGCGAATACGAAGAGCTCTTGAATAACCATGGTTTTTTCAGGGTCCATCAAAGCACCATTATAAACCTGCGCCATGTAAAAGGATTTGATAAAGGTAACGAAGAAATTGAAATGGTTGACAACGTGCGCGTGAAAATAAGCCGTTACCGCAAAGCCGCCTTTCTTAAACGCTTTATTTAGTATTTTTGAGGATGGCCAAACCATCCAAACCCATTCCGTTTAACTTCATCCTGGACGAACTGTTTTCGCTCAATCCTCGGGTAAACCCCATGTTCGGTTGCCATGCTATTTATATTGGCGAAAAAATCATGTTCATTGTCAGGAACAAGCCTGGCGTACACGATGAGTCAAACGGGGTTTGGATAGCCACTTCGTCTGAACACCATGCCAGCCTTAAAAAAGAATTCCCTGCCATGAGGGCCGTGGAAATCCTATCGGTACCGGGCCGCGAAACCGAGTGGCGCATGCTGCACATGCATGATGACCGTTTTGAAGGCGATGTCATTAAAATTTGCAGCTACATTAAAAAAAACGATCCCAGGTTTGGTAAAATACCCAAGGCGAAAAAAAAGAAATACAAATAGCCTCCTGCTTTGCCGTTGATCCCTAAAAAGGGTTACAAATTTCAGGTAAATATATAACGTGTAAGAAATCGCGCTTTATTGCATTCGGGGTGGCAGGCAACCATTGTACATTCATCCATATAAAAATAAAATCGTTTATATGGAAAAAACCTTACTAATTGCTGCAAGTGCCTTATTGCATTTTGCTTTGCACGCCCAAACAGGTCCTAACAGCCCCGCTTCGGCTTCAAACAATGCCGCAATAGGGGCTAATGCATGGTCCTCACCGACCAATATTTACACCTCTAACAATGCCCGTGCCAGCGTAGCTACGAAAGGGCTTAGCAATTACCTGGAGGCTACAAACTTTGGTTTTGCTATTCCAACATCGTATACCATTAACGGCATTACGGTGGAAGCTGAAAAAAGTACGCTTAGCCCCTCCAGTGTAGCGCTTTTAAATACCTGGTCAACGGGGTTGACTAAAAGCATCTCGGCAGGCACTGACCGGTATTTGATTGTTGTGGCAGCCATGGAAAATGGAAGCGCATTGCCCAATATTACGGGTATGACGTATGGAGGGCAAACAATGACGGAGTTGGCTGAAATGAGCACAGGCACCTCTTTCTACGGAAAAATTGAAGTATGGGTGCTGACCGAATCGGGCATTGCCGCGGCCAGCAGCACTTCCATTGTTCCTACGTACAGCAGCTTTACAGCAACCGAGTACTGCGAGGTGTTTTCAAGTGCCACGTTTCAATTTGTTGACCAGCTTGTGCCCGTTTCAAGTATTCAAAGCTCAAACAGTACATTGTCTACAAATCCGCATTTATTAGGTACTGCCATTACCACGCTTGATGGCAGCGCTGCCATTAACGCTGTAATGTGTGGCAACAATACCGAGCCTGCGGTTGCCATTGGCGGTACCAATACATATACCATCAACTCATCATACGTTGAAGGTAATGATATTTATTTTGCCAATACAGGTTTCAGCTCAACAGGTGGCTGCCTGCAAACGTCCCATAAATTAATTACAACGGGCGGTACTGAACAACCCAGCTGCACATTTAACGGCACCGTAAACCGGCATGCCATGATTGGGTTTACCTTACAACGCGCGCGCGAAATTGACAATGAGGTAAAAATCATCAAAGGCGGCAGTATTACAGGATCTAACATGGCTGCCACACCTGCATGGTCAACCACCGAGGCCTATACAACCTATGGCGGGTCAACTAGCCTGTGGGGAACTACCTGGACAGCCAACGACATTAACGCAGTAAATTTTGGCGTTGCTTTGGCTGTAAGGGTGCAAAACGGCACTGCACGCGTTGATCATACGCGCATAACCGTGTATGCCACCAATTCACTTCCAATTGAACTGATTGATTTCAGCGTGGAAAACAAATTGAACTATGTTGATGTAAAATGGGCCACCGCAACTGAAATCAACAATGATTTTTTTCTTGTGCAAAGGAGTATTGATGGAATTACCTTTAAAGATATAGAACAGGTTGATGCAGCCGGCAATTCTTCAAGCCTGCTTTTTTATGGAATACAAGATGAAAACCCGTGTAACGGTGTGTCTTATTACCGCCTAAAGCAAGTTGATTTTAACGGAAACTACAGTTATTCCGACACAAAGGCCGTTACTTTTGTGAGGGAAGAAGATTTTAATGTTTTTCCCAACCCTACGTCTGATGGAATACTGAATATTTATAGTGCAAACCCCGAAACAAATGAAGTGTGGATATATTCGGGAGATTTGAAACTTATAAAAAAAATCCAGCTGCCTGAGGCAAATCCAATTTTAAGTATCGAAGAACTTATTGATGGTTTTTATTTTTTACTTTTCAAAGCAAATGACTA
>DASPJQ010000587.1:0-5550 GCA_035628535.1 Flavobacteriales bacterium
AACCTGGAACAATTTATTCGTGAATGCAGGAAACCGTTCCTTGGCATTTGTTTGGGTATGCAGTTGTTGTGCCGGTATAGCGATGAGGGAGAAACTGAATGTTCTGGCGTTTTTGATTTAACGGTAAAGCGTTTTGCATCCGCTAAATTAAAAATTCCGCACGTTGGCTGGAATACGCTGCATAACACGCGCGGAAAATTGTTTGCCCGTGAATTTGAAAATACCAGCGTTTATTTTGTTCACAGTTATTACGTGCCGTTGAATGAATGGACTTCGGCTGTGTGCAACTATGGTGTTGATTTTAGTGCAGCGTTTGAACGCGACAATTTTTTTGGCATGCAGTTTCACCCGGAAAAGAGCGGGGAGCCTGGCGAGCGGTTGTTGAATAAATTTTTAAGATTGTAATTTATTTTTCCCGGTTTTCGGTTTCATTCCCTGAAACTTTCGCACACGTTCCCAATTTGCTCGCCTATGCGCTGGTAAAGCGCAAGCAAGTCCATGAAAACCGAACTGCTTCGGATATTGAAATCGGGGTTTTCCACGCTTTCAAGCTGCTTTTCCTTTAATTCTTCCTGGAGAAAAAACAAGTTGGCCAGGCGGTCCTCGTAAGCGCTACGGCTTTCAAATTTTCCATTAAGCAGCAAGTCGTTCATGTCGTTCATCAGTAAGCCCAGTTTATTCATGATACGTTTTATTCCTTCGCGCTGTTCGGTGGTAAACCAAATCCGCTTTTGCAGTTTGCGTTCATATATTTTTGACACCTGGTAAATGCTGTCAGCCATGCGTTCCAACTCATTGGTTGTGCTTAAGTAATTCCGTACATTTTTGCTGGTTGTTTTACTTATATCGTTTTCGGTAATTTTGTTCAGGAATTCAGTAATATCGTGGTCGAGGTTATCGGTATAATTTTCCCAATCATGGATTTTTTGCAGGCTTTCGTGAAATTCATTGTTTTCATTGCGGGTAAGCAGGGTTTCACTTGCCTTGAACATTTGATTGTTTATTTTAGCAAAATGTTCGAGCGATTTTTTTACCTCCAGCATGTCAAGCTCGGGTGAACGGATAATACCCGATTGGATGTACTGAAGACTGAAGGCATCACCATTTTTCTCTTCAGCTTTGTCATGAATAAGTTTATTGAGCAGTTGTTCAATTTGAGGGGTAAACCAAACAAACAATAAAACACTGGCAATATTAAAGCCTACGTGAAGAAAAGCCAGGGCGTATGTGCGTGCTTCAGTATCGTTGAAGGGGCTGCCGTGCTTGGTTGTGGCTTGAACAAAATGGTCAAGGCTATGCAATATCGGGTAAAAAAGCGCCATGGCAATAATGGCGCCAAACAGGTTGAACAATGTATGCCAAAGCGCTACGCGTTTCCCGTTTTTATTGGCCACAATGGCGGCAAGGTTGGCGGTAACGGTTGTTCCAATGTTTTCGCCAATGATCATGGCTGCAGCCATTTCGAATGATAAAATGCCTTTACTGCTTAATACCAATGTTAAGGTCATCATGGCGCTTGATGATTGCATAATCATCGTTAGCACCAGCCCTGTTAGTAATGAAATAAATATACCTCCAAAGCCCATGCCTGATGCATAGGCCAGTAAATCGGTAAGTGCCTGGTTTTGGTCCAGGTTGTCAAGTGAATTGGTAATAACTCCCAGCGAGAGGAACATCATGGCCAGGCCCAGCAGAATGTCGGAAATGGAACGCAAGTTATTGCGCTGTGAAAATAAAATAGGTAAAGCTACCGCTGCCATGATTAGCGCAAGCGACTGGAGGTTAAGGTTTACGCCTGAGTAGGCAATAAATAACGCCTTAAGGGCCGTACCGATGTTGGCACCCATAATGAGGGTTATGGATTGCCTTAAATTAATCAGACCCGCATTGGCCAGTCCTACAAACAAAACACTTGTTGCGGTTGATGACTGTACCAATAACGTTAAGAGGGTTCCGGTCATTACTCCGCTGAAATCATTGTACGCAACACGATTAATAAGCGTGCGCAGGTTTTCACCGGCCGCTTTTTGCAAGCCCGAGCTAAGGGTCTTCATACCGTACATGAAAAGCCCCAGGGATCCCAGAACGAGTATTAATAATTCCAAAACACTATTCGTTTCAGATTAAAGATAGGTTGCCTCAAGAAAAATTTAATTTATTCAATGTTAAGTTTGCGTTAAATTCTAATAAGGTGATAAGCACGTAATTAACGCATTATTTCATTGATATTGTTTTTAATCCGGTTGGCAAACTCCTCCATTGGCAAATCATTTTCATCATCACCAAACGGATCTTCTACCTCTTCGGCAAGAATTTCAATGGAAACAAGCACGTAAAAAATGAACATGCTGAACGGCACCGACCAATAATAAAAATCGGGAATCAGGCCAATGGGCAATGTAAAGCAATAAATGAAAATGAATTTTTTTATAAATATGCTGTATGAAAAAGGAATAGGGGTATTTTTTATGCGCTCACAGGCCCCGGTTATTTCCAGGAGTTGGGAAAACTCCCGGTCAAGGATTAAAAATTCTTCACCGGTAATTTTATTCGTATCGGCTTGCGCTTTTATAAGGTTATAAATTTTGGTGACAACTATTGAAGGGTTGTGCACGCGCGAATCGTTTAACGCAACATCTTCCACGTTGTATTCACCGCTTACTTTTCGCAGCAAATGGTCTTTTAGCACAACCGGAAAAGCGGCAATGAGTTTCTGCAATTTTTCACGGGTTTCAATGTCTTTAATTATATATTGTGATTTTACAGCGGCATTGCGCGAGGTGTTCACCAGCTGGCCCCACAATTTGCGACCTTCCCACCAACGGTCATATGCCGTGTTGGTCCTGAAAACAAGTAATAAACTTAACACGAATCCTACCATGGTGTGCATGGCAATGGCATTTTTAAAAGCTGAAAGATTGCCTGTATAGTGTAATTCAATGTAACAAATGCCTGCGGTATATATACCCATGAGCATAATTTCAGGCAAAAGAATTTTAAGCGTATCGCTTTTATAGAATTTAAAAATGTGCGAAAGCCATATTTTAGGGTTGTATTTAATCACGCTTAAGAGTTAAAATTAATGTTGCTTTTTGTTAACAGTTCGTTAAACCGTATTTAAGGTAAACTTTATTAAAGGTATCTAATTTAACAAAAAAAATAAGCTTGAAGACGGTCTTATATATTGATAACAATCTGGCTTTGATTGATGATATGGCGCTTATAAGCGATTCATTGGGACTTAAGCTGGTACATGCCTCCACGCTTGAAAAAGCCCGTGAAACAATGGCCCGGACCCCTCCCCAGCTTGTTATTTTTGAAATTGACCTGCCAGATGGCGATGGCATTGAATTTTGCCATGAAATTAGGAAAAACAAAGATTTCAGCAAGGTGGGCGTAATTTTATTATCTGAAAAAACAGATGCGTACATACAGGTCATTGCTTTTGAGGCCGGAGCTGACGACTACCTGATTAAACCAATTAACAAACGCCTGACGCAGGCCCGGTTAAAAAGCATTTTACGCAGAATTAACGGGCACCCGGCTTCGGCTAAATCAAATGAATTACACATAAACCGCGAAAAATTCCTGGTGGAGTACAAGGGCCGCGAAATAAGCCTTCCACGAAAGGAGTTCGAAATTCTGTCGTTGCTGTTTAATAACAAAGGAAAAGTATACAACCGCGATAAAATTAAGGAAGAAATATGGATCAATAAAGGTTCCGGTGTAAACTCGCGTACCGTTGACGTGCACATTAAAAACATTCGTGAAATAATTGGCCCGAAATTTATCAAAACCATCAAAGGTGTCGGGTATAAATTTGTAAGTTAATCCTGAAGTAAGGAAGCAACCAGTCAGATATCTTAAGCAGAAGTCAGGAGGTATACGAATATACCGGTATTCTGAGACTTTAAATAAACAAACTGGTTAGCCAATAGAATATGGCACCTGCAAGGGCCGATATTGGAATGGTAAGTATCCATGCAAACAACAAATTCACGGTTACTCCCCACCGAACGGCACTCATGCGCTTGGTTGCACCAACGCCAATAATTGATCCGGTAATGGTATGCGTTGTGCTTACGGGAATTCCCATTTGTTCAGTCATAAATAGCGTAATGGCGCCCGATGTTTCGGCAGTAACACCTTCAAGCGGGGTAACCTTGGTAATTTTAGTACCCATGGTTTTAATGATTTTCCATCCGCCACTAAGCGTACCCAGGCCAATTGCTCCGTAACAGGCCAGGGGCACCCAATCGGGCATGTTTTTTATATCGTTAATGGTGCCGTTGGCTATTAATGCTGCAGCAATAATACCCATTACTTTTTGGGCATCGTTCCCACCGTGGCCAATACTGAATGCAGCCGATGACAAAAGCTGGAGACGCTTGAACATTTTTGCCATGCGCGAAGCATTGGGGTCTTTGAATTGCTCAACATAAATGTAGGTAAACACAAAAATGGCAATAACCACTATAATTCCCCACATCAGGGTCGAATTGTCGGCTTTGCTTATTTCTTTTGCAAGGTCTTTCCTGATATCAATGTTAAAGTCTTTTTCCAGTTTTTTAATTTCGTCTTTACGCAGGTGCATTATTACACCTACTTCCCGGGCGAGCTTTTTTTCGCCCAGTTCATGGTATTGTTTCAGAAGGGGTTTAATGGCATCAAGCTGCGCATTCAATGAGTCAACAATTGGCTTTTTATTCGTATTATAAAATGCTTCGTGTTTATAATGGTCCAGCTTTACCAATTTTGCCGCAGCGTCCTTAAGTTTTGAAACTTCAATATCGCCAAGCGGGACTTTTGCACTTATCTTTTCTGCTACTCCCTTGGCACCAATTACATTGTATTCTTTTATAAAAGGAAGGGCCTCGGCATAATTCTTTTTTGCTTTTTCCAGTTTTTCCCGTATTTCCTCGTTTGACGGGTCCCTGGCAAGTTCTTTTTTGTACTTATCAACTTTAAAGAATTTGGCAAGGTTTTCATCCATTTTATTGTATTCGAACCTGTCAAACAAAAACCAGGTAATAATTGTACAAAAAATTATGATGGCAATGCGTATCCATGTATTGCGCATGACTGTAACCGTTGTAATAAACATGGAAATGACCATTCCAATGAGCGGAGCGAGAAAAATAAAGAATACCGTTTTAAGTATTTTTTCCAGTTCAATAACATTGCTGAAAACCGTTTCGCCCTTTGACATAAATGCATGCATAAGCGCTGCTCCGGCAAATCCACCAATTAAGGTATGTGATGACGATGAAGGTATGCCGTACCACCATGTTAACAGGTTCCATCCAATAGCAGCCAACAGGCCTGCGAAAATTACATTCAGGGTGATGTAATCTCCCTGGACGGTTTTACTAATGGTATTGGCAACGGCATGGTCGCTGAAAATAAAAAAAGCCACGAAATTAAAAACCGCAGCCCAAATTACCGCCTGCAACGGGGTAAGTACTTTGGTTGATACAACGGTTGCAATGGAATTGGCTGCATCGTGAAAACCGTTGATGTAGTCAAATATCAATGCAAGAATAATAATAA
>DASPJQ010000588.1:0-4190 GCA_035628535.1 Flavobacteriales bacterium
GTTTGCACGCGTGCATGATTTGGGTTATAAAATTGAATTGACCCCTGAAGCAAAAGATTTTGTTGCCGACAAGGGATTTGATGAGAAGTTTGGCGCGCGTCCGTTAAAACGCGCCATCCAAAAAATGCTGGAAGATCCAATTGCCGAAGAGATTATTAAGTCGAGCCTGGCCGAAGGTGACGCGATACATGTTGCCATGAACAAAGACAAGACCGATATTGAATTAAGCGTGGTAAAAGCCGGTAGTAAAGCAAAAAGCAGCAAGAAAAAAGAAGAGAATACGGGGGAATAGCTCGGGTGCGGGTAGTGAGAAATGGGATAGGAAACCCCTAAAGCAACATTTTTATACACACAAAGCCGGAACCCCAATAAAATACAAGCCCTGGATGGATAATCCGGGGCTTTTTTCTACCCAATGGTTTTCTCTTTGTTTTTATTGGGTGTAACTTCAGGTTTTATTGCCGTTATAACAAATACCTATGACATTAAAAGGCCGCATCGCTGTTTTATTGGTTATAACCATCCTGCGTGGAAGGGCCCAGGATGTTTTAGATGCTGTCTACACTCGGCCTATAGTAAAAGTATGCGGTACAATATATCCCATTCCCTTGCATTTTGTGTTTGCCGATGACAATAATTTCAGAAACACACTGCATGACAAAATAACCGAAGAGACCAATAAAAAGTACCCGGAATTTACTGACATGCTATTGGTAAATTATCCATTGATGTATACCCGATACATTATAGGGCAGGATTCGGCTCATGCAAAAGCTAATGCAAAAAGAACGCGCCAAGAAGTGAAAAATAAAAAAAGTAAACCTTTTAAAAATACAAATGATGGCACAGTCAAAGATTCAAAAAATCAAAAAACAATGTTGAATTGCCATGATATGTTTGAACGTTGGCTTCCACATGCTAACCTGATCAACGAAAATTTGTCTTTCCCATTCCTGAGGTATTACATAAAAAACGTTTCTGTTAAAGATTCTCTTCTAACCAAATACCTTTATGCCGATGTGAAACCTTTTCTCAAGGAATTTTTATCGCCATATTACATGAAAAAAACCGAAGTTTCCAATGCCGAATACAGGAAATTTGTGCATTGGGTACGCGATTCAATTGTACGTACATTGTTGATTGAAGCGGGTTTTGAGGAATTCAGGCTACATAAAACAAATGAAGACGGTGACGATGATGGATTGGTACATCTCAATTGGAAAACCAGCCTGAAAAACGTTTTTGGGATTTTCCCGAATAAAGAATATGCTGAAGTTATAGAACAAATGTACATTCCGGCAAACGAACGTTATTACCGCAGGAAAGAGTTTGATGTTTATAAATTCAGGTATGATTATGTTACCAATGACACGGGAAATGAATCAAGAATAATTATCCCTGTCTATCCCGATACAGCATGCTGGTACAACGATATCCCTATTTTCAGAAAAGACCTTTATGGAAACCCCAGGATTAATATGTATTTCTGGCATCCTGCTTATGATCATTACCCTGTAGTGGGATTAAATGTTGCTCAAATAAAAGCTTACCTGCACTGGAAAACCAAAATGCATAACCAGGAATTGAAACGCAAAAAAATGAATTATACTGTTAGTTATGAATTGCCCAATGGTATGCAGTGGGAGTTGGCTGCCGGCATTGCACAAACACAGGTTGTAAACTACATACACCATTACATCAAGCTTACTGACAATTCGTATTTATTTAACCTGATGTTACAAGCACAACAAGACACCGTGCCACTTGGTATAACACAATTTTTGAACAGACGCCTGGAAATGAAAGGGACAATTGATCCCAATTATGCATGCGCGATTAATTTAAAAAGCAACCAGGTTTTCGATTTGTATTTTTTTGGTCCTGATCAAGGTAAATGGTTTAATCGAAAAGGAAGAAAAGCAACTGAACCTAAAAACATTATCAATATGAATAACAATGTTTCAGAATGGACCTCGCAGGTGGCAGTTTCTGAATATCTTGATTTATTAAAATTGCGCTGGTATATACTTGAAAGTTATAAAAGCAATGAGCTTAGCCTTCTTGCACAAACTGAAAAAATGCATTACGAGCAAACCACTTCCGGTACACAGCTTGTTCGCGGAGCCAACTGGTTTGACGAACGAACATCAGAGATTGAAGGCATAAACGCCAAATGTCTTGCAGATCCCAAAAAAGGTTATTCAACAGTTGGATTCAGGTATGTAATGAAAATACACTTCCCAGATAAATAGAAACCGATCGCAAAATTGCCTACCTTTCGGTAAAATTCATGCATGAAACGTTTTTTCCTGATCCCGGTAACGGCTTTACTGTTCAACGCCAACGTTTTTTCACAGGGCTGCAGCTTTAACATTACCTATTCGGGTTTTGACAGCACCCAATCGGCAGCCTTTTCATATGCTGCAAGTATCTGGACATACTACCTTAATTCAGCCGTGCCGATAAAAATAAACGCCATGTACTTTACATACCCTGGCGGACCGTTGGCTATTACATTTTCAAACGGGCGAAAAGATTTTACCGGGGCGGCTTATGACAGCACCTGGTACCCCACATCACTTGCCAATGCCATTACGGGCGTTGAACAAAATCCGGGTGAAGTGGACATGGACATTTATGTAAATGGTGCCTTTAGCTGGTATTTTGGTATTGATGGGGTCACACCGGGCAGTCAATATGATTTTGTTTCGGTTATCCTGCACGAAATAGGACATGGTTTGGGTTTTACTTCGCTGGCAAAAAAAGATACTACAATGGGTTCTGTTGGTTTGCTTGAGATGAGTGATTTTGATCCTGTTGTAACTTCGTTTCCCTGGCCTGACCTGGATACGCTTCCCGGAGTTTTTGACAAATTTATTGAGAACAGCCCCGGTACTATTTTATTGAGTTACCAAAACCCATCTACGGCACTGGGAAGCCAGCTTACCAATAACAGCCAGTATTTTAACGGACCCAATACTCTTGCTGCCAACGGGGGTAACCGTGCGCGCCTATACGCACCGGCAACATTCCAACTGGGAACAAGTATTCTTCATTTAAATGAGGGTTCCTACCCCGTTGGACATGCCGAAGAATTGATGACACCATTTATTACCCCCGGTAATTCACACCATTCGGTAGGTCCCATGACAATGGGCATGCTTGAAGACATGGGATGGGTAAAATACATTGGGATTAACGAACAGGAAAAATCTGCCCCGGTTTGGAACATGTGGCCGAATCCTGCTTCTGATTATATTATTCTGCAATTACCAAAAGGAGAAAAAGAAATTATGTTGACTGATATTTCAGGGCAACTCATTGAAAATTATACCACTTCAGCACTCACTGAGCGTGTTTGCGTGAACAATTTGCCAAATGGCTTCTATTCAGTTAGTGTTCGACAAACGGATGTGTATAAGTCACGAAAGCTCATTATTACCCATTAATTATTTGATTCACATTCTTTTGTTTAACGAAATGTACCCAAAAACAGGGTATCCTTTACTCGTTTTAATTCGTATCTTTGGCCAACGCATTTTTTACAGGTTGGGGGTATCATTGAATTTTCATTGAGCAAACCTGTGGAGGGCTTAATAAAAAAATTAAATGAGCATTAAAGGTAAAGTACGATTCGTCCATAAGGACAAAACACTTTTTTTTCCGACTTTAAAAAAACGTGTAGACTTGTATTTCAAGGAAAACAAAATTTCAAAAAATGCAAACGCGCATATGGTTATTAAAACCATCGCGTTGCTTGCAATGTACCTGGCTCCGTTCATACTTATACTTACTATTGCCATGCCGTTATGGGCGCAATTGTGCCTTTGGGTAGTAATGGGAATAGGACTTGCCGGTGTGGGCATGGGTGTAATGCATGACGCGGCCCATGAAGCTTATTCAACCAACCGCACAACCAATTTCCTGCTGGGATCATCGCTTAACCTGCTGGGCGGATCAATTTTTAACTGGAAACTGCAACATAACGTAATGCACCATACCTATACCAACATTGCTCATATGGACGATGACGTAGACGATAAGCTTGTATTGCGTTTCAACCCGCACACCAATCTTAAATGGTACCATAAAATGCAATGGATATACGCATTCTTTTTTTATGGTATACTTACGCTCTATTGGGTAGTATTGAAAGACTTTGTACAGTTCAGGAAATACACCAAACAGGG
>DASPJQ010000589.1:0-3248 GCA_035628535.1 Flavobacteriales bacterium
ATAAGGCAATACGTCCATTTTAATATACCTGTTAATACCCATCCAGGTATTGAATATGTTGTCAATCTGCGCTTCGGTATGGATAGGATACGAAAGGCTATATGCCCCGGTACCGTCATTCTCATCAAGAATCAATTCTGAAGCAAAAGCGGTCCCGGCACCATCAACCATCCAGTTACCCCCGGTATTCATTATATCATTTGGTCCTGCAGTTGTGCTATAAACAGGTATGCTAAAAAAAGCGCCATGTTCATCGGGCATTACATCATCATCAGGTCGTGGGCGGTTGTAAATCCATTCAACCAGCCCACGCGTACCCACATCGTTCTGGTAAATGGTATGTCCACCGTAATCGCGAATCCAAATACTGTTGAAGGGCACTTCAATGTATTTTACATTGGTGAGTGGGATTCCTGCCGTGATTAAATCGTTTTTAACATCGTTTGAATCACTGCAGGCAACAAGCACTATGCATTCGTCCTGTGCATGGTCAATAATTTGACGTACGATGCTTTCAAAACCAGTGTATGTTACAACAAGCGCCTGCAACTCTTCCCATTGTGCCATGGTTCGTACGGGACCTGCCGGTGGTGAGGTTAATCCGCGCGTTGTCGGAAACGCGTAATGGCTGTGTTCAAGCAGGTTCATTTCTGCATCACTTAATCCTTTTGGCAAAACAACCTGGGCATTAAGGTTCACTGCAGTTAAAAATAATCCACTAAAAAGTGTTTTGGATAAAATTGAATTCATGGTTCACCTGTTTTGAATGAGTAAATATAGCGAATTTAAACGACCATGCAACAGAATTACACGAGTGGCTTTAACAGGTAATCAGCCGGCAATGAGCGCCATGCAATAAAAAAATAACGCATCTGTGAAATTTAAAATATGCGTGCAAATGAAACTAATACACAAGTGCTTCCAGTATCATTTGTCCCTGGCCGTACTGGTTGTTGAGCCCTAACATTCCACAAACGGTGGCATGTATATCAGTTTGATCATACGTATTGGTAATAATTTTACCGGCCTTTACATCAGGGCCTAAAAGCAAGCAATTGATACGCCTGCAACCTGCACAACCATCGCCATGACTTATGAAACCGTCAAGTGTCCCATTCAGGTGCCTTCCGTGGTCATTGGTCACAACCAACATGGTTTTGTTTTGGTAATAGGGTAACGACTGGATTAAATTCCAGGTTTCAAACACATATTGATCACCGTTTACGATGCCATTGATGTAGGCAGCGGTATCACCGGCATGAGCAGCCGCATCAGGTTCTTTAAACTGCACAAAAATAAAATCGGGGTGATCACCCGTCATGCGTGTTTTCAGCTGCTCAAACGTTACAGAGTCATCGCGTACACCACCTCCTGTCCCGTCAAGGCCGCAGTCAATTTCAGGCATAAATTGTCCTGCATATACCGGGTCGGTACAATTACGCAGGCAGGCAATTTTTCCTTTGCTGGCTATAAGCAATGCCTTAGCCTGCGGGAATTTTTCGAGGTATAATTGCAGTAAACCGGGATATTGCGGATGTTGCGAGCCGTCATTGGCTATGCTTTGGTAATGTCCCGTAAGAATGGCCGTATGACCCGGTATGGTATACGTTTCTCCATTGTTGTGGAAATTGGCGAACAATGTGCCTTGCGGAGCCAAATCGTTGTATGTATACGGCATGTATTCATGCGAAGTATCGCCCCCACTTTCTTCCCACCGCGGACCGTCAACCAATAAAATGATAACTTTTTTTGTCTGATAATTTACAGGACCGTCTGAATGCTCCTTGGTGCAAGTCATGCTTAAAATTGAAACCAACAGCAGAAATAAACATGTAAACGTAAAGCGGGCCATACTGTAAATATACATAAAATTAACAGTGCGTTAACTGTGAATTTGACAAATGACCGCATTGGTCATTGCTGTTGCTGTTCCTTTCTCTCTTTATCCATTTCCCGTTTTCGTTTACGCCTTGCTTCATGTATGTCAAACGGCCTTATAATTAACCGTATGCCGCGGTCGAGGTTAAAATAATGTACGATCCAATCAAACAAAACAATGACCCTGTTGCGAAACCCCACCAACGACATAAGGTGAATAAACATCCAGATTAACCAGGCAATGAACCCGCCCATTTTCCAACCAAATATTTCCGCCACCGCTTTGTTTTTTCCAACGGTTGCCATTGATCCCTTGTCTTTGTACACAAACGGTTTTGGTTTACCGTTACGGATCATTTCAATCAGATTTTTTCCAAGGCGCCAGCCCTGTTGCATGGCAGGTTGGGCCATTTGCGGATGACCGTTCGGGTATTTTTCTGAAATCATGCAGGCAATATCGCCAATTGCAAAAATATTTTCAGAACCAATAACTTTATTGATTTCATCAACCAAAATGCGGTTACCGCGTGTGATCCATTCTTTTTTCAGCCCCTCAATGGGATCGCCTGTTACGCCCGCTGTCCATATAAGGGTATGTGCCGAAATTTCAGGACCCTTATTCAGTTTGATGCAATCGTTCCGGTAATCCTGCACCATGGTTTGAAAATGCAGCGTCACCCCCAGTTTTTCAAGGTATTTTTTTGCCTTTGCCGATGATTTCGGATGCATGGCAGACAAAACACGGTCGCCTCCTTCAATTAAAATTACTTTGATATCTTCCTGCGGTATTTCGGGATAATCGTGTTTAAACACTTTTGTTTTCAATTCACCCAGCGAACCGGCCAATTCCACACCCGTGGGGCCCGCGCCCGCAATAACAATGGTTCGCAAGGCTTTTTGCCGTTCAGGATTATTGGTGGTGAGGGACTCTTCAAAGTTTTGCAGGATCATGTTGCGCAGGTCGATGGCCTCCACCACGTTTTTCATGCTCATGCTGTTTACCGTGAGCCCTTCGTTGCCGAAAAAATTTGTTTTGGCCCCTGTTGCTATGACCAGGAAATCGTAATAAATCTCATCGTCTTCAAACAAAATTTTATTTTCAACGGGAATGACCTTGTGCACTTCTCCCATTCTGAAAAAAATATTCTTATAATGATTAAAAATTTTGCGCACCGGATAAGCAATTGACCCCGGCTCCAGCGCAGCCGTGGCCACCTGGTACAATAAAGGCTGAAACGTATGATGGTTGTTACGGTCAAGCAGCAATACCTGAATGTCTTTTCGTGCCAGTTTGCGGGCGAGTTGTACACCGGCAAAACCGGCACCAACTATTACCACGCGTTTGTTGCCTTCTTTGGGAATCTCAATTA
>DASPJQ010000590.1:0-1268 GCA_035628535.1 Flavobacteriales bacterium
ATTCATTGGCGTACCACTCGTTTTCATCAACCTTGCCGGTTAACTTTTCAACCAAATAACCGTTACCAATGGCTGTTGCAATGGTTTCATCAAACCAATTGTATGCAGCCAGGCTATACCGGGTATTGTTGCTTTTTAAAAAATAGTGTTCAGTGGCGTATTGCTTTTCACGGGTTTGATTGCCGTACAAAACATGGCACATTTCATGAAATACAACTCCCAGCCAACCGCTGTAATTTTTATCATTCAGCACATAATCGGCAATCAGCACATTTCCCATTGGCCGCGCCATGGTATAGTCAACTTTTCCTATCATCGGATTTATCATCACATAAAAAGGAATTTCGCTTTGCCACTCCACCCCGTAAAAATTGGCGGCTTTTGAAAAATAGCTGTCAACACCCTTGCTTTTTATGTATATGTTCAGTTTTTGCACATCGGCCTGTATGCGTTTTACATTCGGAAACCATATTTTTTTGTGATAAATAGGATAGAAATAGTGCAGTACATCGCTCATTTTTTTCAGGTCACTTTGCGTATAAAAGCCCGAACAGTTTTGGATCAATTCGTTAATTGTGCGTGCATTTACCGACTGAATAAATACCAGGTTTGAGGCCGATTTACCGTTGTGCCGCGAATCGGGAAAACCCTCGAATTTAAGCATGTTATAGTGTGACAAATCACCCCAGTTTTGCAACATGCTTTTTGTTTTGGGGCTGGCCGTATCACCAAAAATATATTTATACTGGCTGTAGGCCTCTCCATGGCGTTCACAGGCCAGTAAAAACTGCAGCAACGCATTTACTTCATTTGCTTTTGCTACGACCGTAATGGATGCCGCAACCGCATTTTGCCGCAGGAAAACAAACAGCAATAAAAAATAAAAGACAGGTTTCACGCATTAAATCTAATCAAAAAAAATTAAAGAAATGTTAATTAGCGAATTCGGAAAACGCAAGGAAGGGCGTTCAACGACTCCTTTAAAAATCAATTATAGCGGAGTTAATTTGCTAATCTGCTAATTAAAACACGGCTTTCGCTACCCGCTTGGTGGTTTCGCTGTTGCCCATGGTATAATAATGCAAACACGGTACATTTTTTTCGATCAGTTCTTTTGATTGCTTTATGCACCATTCAATCCCCACTTCTTTGGCCTCTCTGTCATCTTTGCAGTTTTCCAATGAATCGCTTAATTCTTCAGGCAGATCTATATGGAATATTTTTGGTAAAACAGTGGCTTGTTTTTTAGTTGTCATGATTTTTAAGCC
>DASPJQ010000591.1:0-5582 GCA_035628535.1 Flavobacteriales bacterium
GGCGCCAGCAAAAATTGAAGTGCCAAGCGGCTCAAAAATACGCATTGAATATTTTGCCAACGGATCAACGCCTGTGCTGGCCGTACGCCTTCAGGAAGTTTTCGGTTTGACCGATACACCCCGCATCAACAACGGTAAAACAGCGCTAGTGCTTCACCTGTTATCGCCTGGGTATAAACCGGTGCAAATTACCGGTGATCTAAAAAGTTTCTGGAGCAACGCCTATTTTGAAACAAAAAAAGAATTGCAGAGGCGGTATCCGAAACATTCATGGCCCGATGATCCCTGGACAGCGCCTGCTGTAGCAAAAGGGCGGAGCCATAAGCGTTAATTGCTTTTTGTGGTTCGTTCTCCGTTTTCCGGTACAAACCATCCTGGTTTGGTCAATTTGGAGAACGGTAATTTAGAAAAGAACACTTAACGTTTTAGTTTTACACTGTTATTTATGCAGCAAATGCGTTGTCTTCTCATTTAAAACGTGCTCCAAAATATTTTTTTTTAAACGGAGATTTTTTTGTTGCGTATTTCTACGCAGTTTTCACACGTAGTTTTACGTAATTTTTTCCGTATTTCTACGCGAAATTTGTATTGCTATTGTGAAAAAACGGTGTTCAGCAAGGTGTTATGAAAGTGTGTTTTTTATTTATCCAGAAAAAAAGAAACGCAACAAGGTTTTTATATATTGGTTCGGAACCAATTTAATTTTTAGCCTATGAAAAAACTTTTAACAGTGAGCAGCATGTTGTGTGCCGGGTTGTACACACAGGCGCAGTACATCCACAATGAAGTGTGGCCCGGAAGCGGAGGTCAGCACCAGTACGTAGCAGATATTCATTATGAAGCCACAGCAGACGAGTACCGGACGCTGCACAAAACCTCTGAAGGAATAGCCATATTTCACTATGACGGTGTTGGGGGTAGCATTGATGAATGGGAGCTATCAAGAAATGGTGATTTGTTGGATCCAATACGCGTTATATTGGACGCGAATGGAAATACGAACGTATTGTTTCATTTCATGGTTGGTAGTGATAACCGGTTTGCGGTCGTGCAATACAACGGTGGTACAATTAACTGGGAGTATGGTATAAGCAATACCGCAGGCACCATTAATTGCCTGCCAACCGATATGGATATAGATGCCAGCGGAAATCTTTACATCACTGGAATATATTCTACGCTTAACAGTGATGATATTTTTGTGACAACCTTTGCTAACAATGGCACTTATGGAGGGTCTGTTTTTTACCGCAAAGACAGCCGGGATGAACATCCATACAACATTTCCTGCTATGCCAGCAATCAGATATATGTTGGCGCGACTTCTATTGATCCTACTAATTCGTCAGACATAACAGCAATTGCCCTGGAAATTGACAATTCAATGGGCATTAATTATCAAACGGAATTTTCCTATACATCCTATAACAACTGCGATTTGAACCAGATTATATCAACAACTGTGCGCAGGTTGGGAAGTGATATTTATGTTTTCAGCCCATCGTATGATGATCCTGATGTTCCTTCACCGGGATGTCTTTCCTGGTTTCAGTTGGACGGAACGTTTGCCGTAACTGATTATAGGTTTTATGATCCTGAATTCGTACATTATCAACCTAAGTTTGAATTTACAGCCAACGGTGACATACTATCAATATCGGGTATTGAAGTGGACGGTTCGAACAAGAAATATTATGCAACCTACAATACATCTACCTCGGGCCTGTTTAACCAGGGTGGATTCAGGTATATTTACAGCGTGCATGATCCTAGCGCACGGCATACTTTCAGGACCGCATGGAATTCTACCAGTAACGATTTATTTGGAGTTATGGACTATTACACCGACCCAACCCGTTTTCACACCGTTTTTACAAATTCATATGGAGAAATAGGTGATGAATGTACCGAGGTACTCGACCATAACCTATGCGATTGCGAATACAATCAGGGCGATCCTGAATTGTTAGAATATACGCTTTTAATGACACAACCCGATCCGAACCTTGACCTGGACGACAGGCAGGAAAATGAAAGCCTGGTGTGCGATGATTTCCCTCAATTTAGATCGCAATTGATTTCAAAAAACGAAACGGGGAATACGTTATTCCCCAACCCTGCAACCGCTTATGCAGACATAGACTACAATCAAACGTTGTCAAAAATTGAGGTTCTCGATATAAGCGGTCAAACATTGTTTGTTGTAAATCCAAACGACAAACGTTACAGGTTGGACGTTTCGGGTTTTGAAACCGGAACCTATTTCGTACGCATGACTACCGAAAACGGCAAAAAAATCATGCGTAAACTCATTAAACAATAACGCTCAGCAAACTTCATTTATGGATCCCGGTCATGACGGCCGGGATTTTTTATTTCAAATACTTTTTTCAAGCAAATCCATGGCTTCACCGGCAAGCTTAACATCCATATTTAATACCGGGAACAAGGATAAATAACCGTCATCGGCATCAACCAATAATCCGTTTTCAAAACAACGGTCCTTGATTTTTCCGGCATATTTTGGTTTTTCAAAATGGATGCCAAAGGCCAGGCCAATGGATTGGATGGATGGCCGGTATTTAAACTTCATATTCAGGAGGCGCTTGTGTATATGGGTATTGAGTTTGCGGATGTTCATGAGCGTTTTTTCTCCATTCACCTTCCACCAATCAAGCGTGTAAATTCCGGCATAAACACTTATGGGATGCCAACCGTATGTTGAATAAAACGAAAACCTGTTTTTGATTTTGCGGTAAATGGTATCGGTTATAAGGGTTGCACCCAATGGTGCATATCCGCCTGACAAGGCTTTTGCCATGCATAAAACATCGGGTTGAATCGTATAATGTTCGGTTGCAAATAATTTTCCGGTGCGGCCAAACCCTGTTGCAATTTCATCAATAACCAATAAGGTATTGTGTTTTTTGCAAAGCCTTTCAAGTCCTTCCATGAACCCGGTTTCGGGAACCACTACTCCATGTCCCATAAGAACAGGTTCCATGATAAAAGCCGCTATGTCTTTTTTGCGTAAACGTGTTTCAATGCGTTGCAGGCTTTTGACGGTAAGCGGTGCCTTTACTTTAATGCAGCCGGGCAAGACGGCCGCAAAATCTTTTTCTGCATACAGTGAACCAATGCTTCCTGAAGCAAAGGTATTACCATGGTACTCGCCTTCAACCGATATGAATTTTGAACGCCCGGTATATAGTACTGCAATTTGCATGGCCGCTTCCATGGCTTCCGATCCACCCGTTGCGCGAATGACTTTCTGAAAATTGCCTGGTGCCATTTCAAGTAACATCCGGGCCAGTTTCTCGCGTGGTTTGTATTGCAGGGTTGGTGATACATATGCCGGCACATTGTTGCGTTGCAAAAATTTCAGGAAGTTGGTATTGTTCAACCCGAAGTTGCTTACACACCACCCTGATGTTAAGTCAATATACCGTTTACCATCAGTCCCAAAAACCTCGGACCCTTTAACAGAACTTACTTCCAGGTCAAGGAGATTGCTGTCGTAAAAAAGAAAGGTGTTGTTTACAGCCATATTTTTTTTAGAAGCGCAACTCATAAAATATGCCAGTTACCATATACTGCAAAATCAATCATTAAATAAGGGTCTGTGAATAGCTATTATCAGAATGAGAGATAATTTACTAAAATCATGCTGGCCGCTTTATTATCCATCTACTAAGGGAATGAAAAAAAAGGAATGCCGCCCAATAAACGAACAAATAGCCATAAACAAATGCAATTGTTTTTTATGAAATTGGCTCCCGCAGGATCAGTATTTAGTCCGTTCGGTTGCAAATTTATAATTGTTTATCAGGGTTTTGCGGTATTATTCTTATGTGTATATTCGTAAAGCATACGCACTCACGCTTTAAACATTTATTGCACACCTGCCTTAGCCGGTACAACAAGCCACGCCCTCACCAACTGCTAACGAATAACTGATAATTAAACACCATGGCCAGTCTCAAATCACAGTTTTACATTGATCAGAAAGTGACTTTTTTGAATTACGGTTCTTTTGGAGGAACACCTAAACCCATTATGAAAAACTACCAGGACTGGCAACTGGAATGCGAGCGCGAACCCGTGCAATTTATGCAGGTTAATTTGCACAAATACCTTAGAAAATCACGCGAGGCCCTTGCCAAATACATTAACTGCAATGCTGATGACCTCGTGTATGTAACCAATCCGAGTTATGCCATAAATATAATTGCAAAAAGCTTAAAACTTACCCTGGGTGACCAGGTATTGACCACCGACCTGGAATATGGTGCCATTGACCGTACCTGGAAATATTATACCCGTAAAACGGGAGCAAAATATTTTAAAAGTAAAATAAGTCTACCGGTAAAATCAACAGAGCAGTTTATTGAAGATCTTTGGAAGGGTTACAGCCATAAAACAAAAGTTGTTTTTATAAGCCATATTACCAGTTCAACCGGAATGATTTTGCCTGTAAAGGAAATTTGTGAAATGGCCAAAGCAAAAGGTTTAATAACCATTGTTGACGGTGCGCACGTACCCGGTCATATACCCTTGAATTTACAGGAACTTAAAGCTGATATTTATACCGGTGCCTGCCATAAATGGATGATGACGCCCAAAGGATCATCATTTCTTTACGTAAAAAAAGAATTGCAGGACAGGTTTGATCCGCTTTTAATCAGTTGGGGATATGAGAGCGATAACCCTTCGGCTTCCCGGTTCCAGGATTACCATTCATGGCAGGGCACCCGTGATATGAGCGCTTTTTTGACCATACCGGCTTCCATTAAATTCATGAAAGACCATAACTGGAAAAAAGTATCGGATGCATGTAAAAAACTGGTACATGATAATTATGAGACCTTCTGTGACGTATTGGGCACCCAACCGCTTTGTCCGGTTAACAAAAATTTCCTTGGTCAGATGGGTAGCGCTATGATAAAGACACATGATCCCGCAGGACTTCAACGTAAGCTCTTTACCCGTTATAAAGTTGATTTGCCCGTTATGAAACATGACGACTATACGTTTATTCGCTTTAGCATACAGGCGTACAACAGCCAAAAAGACCTGGATAAATTATTTGATGCGCTGAAAAAAACCAGGGGTAAGGAACATGGGTAATTCCCATTATGAGAATGTTTTTTGAGCGGCAGCCTTTCGGTATAGTCCGTAAATTATTGAAATTCCATCCAAATCCATCTAACAGGAAACAGGGAATTCTTTTTGCACCGTTTCTTAAAAAAATGGGTTATGGATCGTGAAATACAAACAGGACAACAAAGCGGCTCACGTTGGTTTGCCTTTTTAGCCGTATTGGGAAACATTATTTTCAGTTATACCAGTTACATGTCACCGCAAAGCAGACCAGTGAAAAAACTTGACCTGGAATATTACAATTTGTTCACACCAGCCGATTACACGTTCAGCATTTGGGCCCTTGTTTTTTTGGCTTTTATAACTTATGCGGTTGTGCAATTCCTGCCATCGGAAAACCATAAATGGATTTATGACCATTTGGCACGGCCGCTTATTATAGCCAACCTGCTTTGCGTGGGTTGGATCATGTGCGTGCAAAA
>DASPJQ010000592.1:0-3930 GCA_035628535.1 Flavobacteriales bacterium
GAAAACCCTGTTTGAACGGCAGGTAAAAAACCTTGACGGCAGGGTTTCGGATTATTATGTTGAAGCGCTCAGCCAAATTGAATTTACTTCAGCCAAAATTCCTGATTTTACCGAGGTGAATATGCTCCTGGCAAACGCCACCGGATGGTCACTTGAAGTTGTGCCGGCCATTGTTCCCGAAGCCGATTTTTTCAGGCTGCTTTCGCAAAAAAAATTTCCAGCTACAACCTGGCTCCGAAAAATGAACCAGCTCGATTACCTGGAAGAACCTGATATGTTTCATGATGTGTTTGGCCATGTACCTTTATTGGTTAACCAGGCCTATGTTGGTTTTTTCAAAGGAATTGCCGACCTGGCCATGCAAAACCTGCATCATGCTGAAGTAATTGCTGCGCTGGGACGCATTTACTGGTTTACCATTGAATTCGGTTTGATCAACGAAAGTGGCCGTCCCAAAGCTTATGGGGCCGGCATTATTTCCTCATTTGGCGAAACAAATCATGCCCTGGGCGAAAAAGCGACACGTTTTCCGTTTAATGTGCGAACCATCATGCATAAGCCGTTCGTAAATACCGAGATTCAAACCGACTATTTCGTTATTGAGTCGTTTGAGCAGTTGTATAATTCGCTTTCTGAAGTAGAAGCAGAAATAAAAATGATAATAAAAACGAAAAAAGAGGCTGTGTTATGAAATATTCGTGCTCAAGCGCCAACTTATGAACGAATAATTCCATACTGTATTAAAACAAATTATTTACCTATGAAAGTTGCAATTATTGGTTATGGAAACCTTGGGAAAATTTATGCCGATGTGTTTTGCAAATATAAACTGGTTGAGAAAGGCAATTTATACATATTGAACCGCAGCCGGCATGCTGCAAACGGCAAAGGTATTTTTTTTACAAACGAACAGGTTCCGGAAATAGAACCTGACATTGTTTTGCTTGCTGTAAAACCCCAGGACTACACCTCGGTAATGGAAACTGCAGCCAGATTAAAAGCCAAAAATACCGTTTACATTTCGGTAATGGCGGGTATTACCATTGAAACGTTAAAAAAAACGCTGGGTCATAATAAAATTGTGCGCATTATGCCCAACTCACCCATTGAAATTGAAATGGGCATAACAGGCTTTACCGCATCGGGCGATATAAGTTTTGAAGAATTGAAACGCGTTGAAAACCTTTTGTCGGTCACAGGACGCGCCATTTATTTTGAAGATGAAAACATGCTCAACGGAGTTACGGCACTTAGCGGAAGCGGACCAGCATACTTTTTTTACGTGGTCAAAAACATGATTGAAGCAGGCAAGCAAATGGGGTTCACCGAAAGCGTATCAACCATTTTGGTCAAACAGACTATGGCCGGTGCACTGCAGTTGCTTAATGACAAAAATAAAAGCATTGATGAACTTATTGCCACGGTTGCTTCAAAAGGCGGAACAACTTTTGCTGCTTTTGAAATCTTCGCTTCGTTTAAAATGGACGAGGCCCTGATCAAAGGCCTGAAGAATGCTGAAAAACGCGCTGCCGAACTCAGCAATATTCAACAAAACAAAGTTTGAAGTATAGAGGTTTGAGGTTGCGGGGACACAAACCGCATGAACTTTACCTTATTGCGAACAACTTAAGCGGCCATTTTCATTGCGTTTTATTTTATATAACCGCATTCAATTTCTCGCATGCATCCTTGATTTCAGCCTCGGTTATGGTAAGTGGCGGAGCAATCCGAAAGCAATGATCATTGTATAAGAACCAGTCAACAAGGATTCCGTTTTCAACCCCGGCATGTATCACTTTTTGTATATGCTCAAAATTATCGAGCTCAACAGCCAGTAACAAACCAAGTCCACGCACTCCTTTTACTTTTGGATTGGCGCCTAACAGATCCATGAAGAGTTTCCCTTTTGATTTAACCCTGTACACCAACTCGGTTTCGGTTAGCAACGTAAGGCCGGCAATGGATGCCGCACACGAAACAGGGTGTCCCCCAAATGTTGTTATATGCCCTAAAACCGGGCTTGTTTTCAAACAACCCATAATTTGTGCCGATGAAATAAATGCGCCCAGGGGCATGCCTGCGCCAAATGCTTTTGCGGTTAATAAAACATCAGGAACCACATTGAAATGCTGAAACGCGTATAATTTTCCGCATCGCCCGTAACCTGTTTGTATTTCATCAAAAACCAAAAGCGCACCGTGTTGTGTGCATAAATCACGAACCTTTTCCAAATAGGATTTATCCGGAATAATGCACCCCGCTTCGGCCTGTACAGGCTCCATGAAAACCGCAGCTGTATGTTCATCAATGCAGTCAAGCAATTCGGCCCTGTTATAATCAATGCGCACAATATCGGGCATGAGTGGCCTGAATGAATTCCGTCTTTCCTCGTCTCCTCCCAATGTCATGGCCCCGGTTGTTGAACCGTGATAGGACTTATTGAACGAAATTATTTTTGTTCGCCCCGTATACCTTTTTACCAATTTAATAGCCCCTTCAACTGCCTCGCTGCCTGAGTTCACAAAAAAAACGGAAGATAAATTTTGCGGTAAATATTTTGCCAGGCGTTTGGCCAGCTCAACCTGCGGACTCAATACATATTCTCCATAAACCATGGCATGCATGTTGTTTTCAACCTGGCGTTTTACCGCATACACGATGGAATGGTTGGAATGTCCAAAATTGCTTACTGAAATACCCGATATAAGATCCAAATATTTTTTTTCGTTCACATCAACCAGGTAATGGCCATCGCCATAGGCAATTTCCAATCCCATTGGGGAGTTGCTTGTTTGCGCTACATGCTTTAGAAATAATTCACGGGTTGATGACATGGTTAAAATCTTAAGCTTAATCCGAATTGGACCGAAGTACCCCTGAAACTATAAATTATGTCATCTATGTGTTTTCCTTCTATCCGTTCGTATGATTGGCCGTTAATGACAAACTCATCCATTTTACCGCCATACACCAAGAACTGCGGACGCAAAAACAAACCCAGGTTTTTAATGAAATAATACCTGACCTGAAGATTGGCCATGAACGCGGGTCCTTTTAACTTCACATGCCCAGTGTAACTTACCGAATCAACTACATCAATGCGATCATAATCAAAACTGTGCACACCAACGCCTGTTCCAACGCAAACATTTATCCGCTTTTTATCAATTAAATGGTATTGTGCAATAAATTGGAATGAACTGCTTTTGGCTTCGAGAAACTGGGTGTTATCTGTGCCAGCGTCATCTGTTGCGTATTGGTGGTGCAAAAATGATAATCCAATGGAGAAAGGACCTTTTACGCTTGCAAGAGCATCAAGCCCCAGGCAAATACCAAAAGCCTGTGGGTTATCAGCAATAGCGACTGAATTGGGTACATTAAACAGCGTGCCGCCACCGGCAATGTCAAATTGCATCCTGTATTTAAACGGCTCCTGGGCCTTAACGGCCAAGGTTAAAAACAACAAAAATACAGGTAGCGGTTTTCTCATTGCCCGAAGTTATAAAATCCACGAAATATGGCATAAAACGGTTGAAAAAAATACGTTTTGAGGCAATAAAGTGTGAAGATTTCTGGTGTTGCTGTTATAAAAAAAGGAGGCTTTAACCCCATGCAATTCCCTATAAAAGTTTGTACAAGGCAGTCGTCCTAGTCGTCAATGTCATGCATATGGTGGCCGCCACGCTGGTCCTTCTTTTCCTGTAAACGCTGAAGCAGGATGCGTTTGAATTTATCTTCGGCCCTATACAAACCGGCCACTTTTTTTACAGGCAGTACGGTAAGGTATTTAGCATGGTAATTTTTTTCAAGGTCCAGCTCTTTTTGCTTGCTGTTTAAAACGGTTTCCATGGCTTTTTGCACTTCGGCATCGGTCATTTCTTCCAGTTTTTTATGATCACGCATGGCTTCCCTGCGCTGTTTGCGAAGTTC
>DASPJQ010000593.1:0-1299 GCA_035628535.1 Flavobacteriales bacterium
ACAAAAGGTCTGATTCAATCAGACGTGACAATGGCGGCCATTCGTCCAAAAGTTGCCTACTACGCGGTACAAAATATTGCTTCAATTTTTGATAGTGACTTGTTATTAAATCCCGGGTTTAAGTACAACAGTTCACACAAAAACTCTATGTCTGTATACGGTTTTCAGCACGCAAAAACTGGAACACCGTTGGTGGCGCTCTGGATCGACAGCACCACCGCCACAAATTCTTTTCAGACAACCGCTGTTGACCTGCTGATAGACAACAGTCGCTTTAAAGCACCAGTTTTGGTGGACCTGATGACCGGTAACATTTATGAAATTCCTAAAAAGCAATGGACCTCTCTCGAAGGGGCTACCAGGTTTACAAACCTGCCTATATACGATGCGCCGATGTTGATTGCAGAAAGGTCGATGCTAAAAATGAAACGGGTTAAATAAGGGTTTGTCACTGTAAACTTAATTTTTTATTCTACCAATGCGTTTGAAAAAAGCTTTGTATTTCTTGCCTGCTTTTGTACTACTGGTTTTTCAGTGCTTTGCTTTTCAACTCCCGGCGGATAAACAGAAGATTGAAGGAGAATTGCTGGCAAAAGCAAGACAGAATATTGAAAAGTATCGAAAAGGAAATGCATTCGTACGGGTAACAGATGCATCAGGCAAGCCGCTAAAAAATTGTACCCTCGAAATCAATCAGCAAACACAGGACTTTTTGTTCGGCAACCTGAGCGAGGAATTATTTGACCCTAGGCTGACCCCATCAGAAGTACAACTATTTAAAGACCGTTTTATAGCGTTATTCAACTTCACGGAATTAACAGTCAAATGGGCGCCTTACGAAAAGAGCCAAGGAAAGCCTGAGTGGCAAAAGCTACAACAAAAGCTGGATTGGTGCCGGGAAAACGGAATTACACCAAAAGGTCACACACTGGGATGGACCCATGTTGCCGGTACACCGAGATGGCTGCAAAACTTACCTCTTTCAACAGCGACCGAGCTATACAAAGCAAGAATTCATAATCTGGTGGGTGGTTTTAAGCACGAGGTGAAGATGTGGGACGTGGTGAACGAGCCGGTAACGACTATACCATGGGAACGGGCCCTGAAGGATACGGTATCCAACGCCGGTCAAATCGATGGAGGCTTTCGTTATAACGTGAAAGGCATTACACTGGAAGAAACCATTCCCTGGGTGGAAAACTCTTATAAGTGGGCGGCTGAGGCAGACCCTAACGCGAATTTCATCATCAACGAATTTTATGTGATTGCAAAGCCTGAAATAAGGGAAAAGTATTTTCA
>DASPJQ010000594.1:0-1210 GCA_035628535.1 Flavobacteriales bacterium
AGGTCTTCAATTACTATGACCGACTGGCCTTTTTCAATATGTCCTTCAATCAGGTTTTGCATGCCGTGTGATTTCGCTTCACTGCGTACATAGGCAAAGGGCAGTCCCAGTTCCTGGGCAACCAGCACCCCGTGGGCTATACCGCCTGTAGCAACACCCACAATAACATCGGGTTTGCCAAAACGCTCCTCAATGAGCCGTACAAATTGTTGTCTTATATAAGTCCTTATTTGTGGATATGAAAGCGTTATCCTGTTATCGCAATAAATGGGACTTTTTAAACCCGAGGCCCATGTAAACGGGTGCGCTGGCGATAATTTTATTGCTTTGGTCTGCAATAAAAATTCCGCTACCTTTAAAGCCGAATCATCAACTAAATTCATTGCGTCAAATGTATAAAGTTTTCATCAATCAAAAGATCGTAATATTCACGGCAGCAGAACAATTCGACACTCAACTTATTAACAATAAAAATGTTTTGTCCATAAAATCATTGGAATTTTCGAAGACAAATCTTAATTTACTACTTGCTGATAACAAACAAAATATGTTTATTGTTTGCAACCATTTGGAAAAAGTATGGAAAGATTTTATCAAAAAAATGAAAGTTATCAAGGCTGGCGGTGGGCTCGTGTTAAATAAGAAGCATGAAATGTTATTTATTTTCAGACGTGGTAAGTGGGATTTGCCCAAGGGTAAACTTGACAAAGGCGAAAAAATTGACGAATGCGCCCTCAGGGAAGTTAAAGAAGAATGTGGAATAACCGCACTGAAATTAGGTCGGAAATTGACCGATACTTACCATATTTACTTCATGAATGACAAACCTGTTTTAAAAATTACAAGTTGGTACCTTATGCACCTTACCAAACCCGAAAAACTGGTACCCCAAGCCGAAGAAGACATTACCGACCTGCGTTTTTTTTCAAAAAAACAATTCAGCCAACGGGTAAAGCAAAAAACATACCCGCTTATTGCAAGCCTTATTGATGACTTACCATTAAAACTAGTGACATGAACAGAATTACCGAGAGCGAATCACACCACCGTGATCTGGATAAAATGAGCACGCATCAACTCCTTGCGGGCATAAACAGTGAAGATAAAAAAGTTGCACACGCTGTGGAGCAATGCATACCGCAAATTGAGAAACTGGTTGACGGTATTGTGGTGCGTATGCAAAAGGGCGGACGCCTTTTTTACATTGGCG
>DASPJQ010000595.1:0-4817 GCA_035628535.1 Flavobacteriales bacterium
TCCTACGCAGCTTTCATCGGTAACCGTAGCGGTACCTGAAATGGCCGGGCCTGGTTGATCAATGATTGTATAGGGACCTGTGCTGGCCGAACAACCAACAGCATCGGTCACCACCAATGTATACGAACCGCCAACTGCTCCGGTCAAATTAGCCGAACCGGCAACACCGTTCCAGGTATACGTGAGACCACCCGCAGGACTGCTTGCAGTAATGCCGGTTACCGATCCATTGGATAAACCACAGGTATTGTTTGTAACAGTTGCCCCTGTTGCATTAATGGTTACACCACCGGAATTACTAATGGTAAATGGTCCTGCAGTTGCAGAACAACCTAAGGCATCGGTCACAACAAGCGTGTATGATCCCGCAGCAACCGGGCCGATGTTTGGCGCTGCTGCCGGTGAACCGTTCCAGGTATAAGTTAAGGCACCGGTACCTCCACTAACGGTTATACCACTTATGCTGCCGTTACTGCTACCGCAGGTGGAGTTGGTAATCACCATTGATGTGGTATTGATAACCGGGTTGCCGGTATTTGTTATTGTAAACGGTCCTGCCGAAGCCGTACATAATGAGGCATCGGTTACAACCAGTGTATAAGAGCCGGCCGTTGTACCAGTCAGGTTAATGGGCCCGGGTGTTCCGTTCCATGCATAGGAAAGCGCCCCGGTTCCACCGCTGGCAGTGATCCCGGTAATGCTTCCATCACTCCCTGCACAAGTCTCGTTTGTAATGGTCATACCTGAAGTATTGATAACAATTTGCGGGCCTACGGTTACTGTAACCGGTAAACGGTACCAGCCGGGGCAAAACCCAACGTAATAGGTCGTGGTTGTTGTCAAAGCAGGTGTTGTATACGTAGTGCCGGTTCCCAGTGAAGTTGTGCTGAATTGCGTGGCGTACCAGTTAAGCGTAGTGCCTCCGGGTACAGTTCCGGTTATGGTTGCCGTTAATGTTGCAGTTGCACCGTAACAAATGGTTTGATTGGTTAACGTAAAATAATAATTTGAATAACTTTCAGTTGGCAGACCAGTATTGCCAGAGGTTGCTCCTTTTGGAGGAAATTCGGTAAAACCTATTGAATTTGTTGTTCCATTGGCTCCTCCATTTGCGTTGCGTGTAGGTGTACCGTTTGAAACGGCAATATAACCACCACCACCACCGCCACCAGGACCATAGGCATCAACTGTGGGGAAACCTGGAAAATTCTGGTTTCCTCCAGCACCACCGTTTGCATTAATAGTGATGCCACTTATGGTTGAATTGGAATTAATAATTACGGTACCGCCTCCGCCTCCGCCTCCGGCACCGTCTCTTCCAAGAAACGCACCACCACTGGCCAGTGAATTGGTTCCGGCATTTCCATTTGCTGTAATGGTACCTGAACCGCCAACAGTGCCGTAACTCATAATGAAAACAAGTCCGCCCCCACGGCCACCGCCACCGCCATCACCATCATTTTGATCACCAGCACCACCACCGCCACCAATGAATAAACGACCAGTTGAATAATCCAACGGTCTTCCTCCAAGTCCGCCATTGGTGCGGTTATTGTCGCCACCCCATAAAACATCGCCTGGTGCAACTGTTGTAGCATCGCGGTTATTGGCGCTAAAAGAATTTCCACCACGTCCGCCCCCGCTTGAAACGGAGCCAACCAATGAAGGCGTTTCAAGAGCCCAACAGGAATTATAAGTTGGATTGCTTACGCCCTGCCCGGTCCATGTGCCCGTATTGCCCGCATTGGCACCACCGCCACCACCGTTGTTATGACCATTGCCACCGCCACCGGCATTGGCTGGAGCCCCTCTGGCATAAAGCCCGCTAAACACAGCATATTCTGTCAAAAATCCTGCTATGCCTTCGCCTTTCTCGCTTCCTTCACCCGTATCGCTGCTGCCGTATTGTCCGCCACCGTAGTAAGACGTATTATCATTTGCAGTTCCTCCTCTAAAACCAATTCCCGTTGTTACGATAGACCCACCGGCATTAATTGTGGTGGAAGTTTGTACTTCAACGGCAACAATTCCACCAACATTTCCATTCCAGGTATCACCCGTAAGGCTGCTGTTTACTGTCATGGTTGTATAACGTGGTACGCGCACCACCTGCACATGCCCGGCCGATGTATAGCTGTTTTTTAATCCGCAAAGTATATTGATGGTTGTTGTTCCGGTAACTGAAAGCACCTGTGCAAATTCATAGTTACCGCAATTGTTGTAATTGGTTACTGCACCCCATGCGCTTGTACCGGGATTGCTGAATGTCCCGGCTGCGGTGGCATCAATGCTTGCCCCTTGCATTTGAATAATCAGGATTAAATCGCCTTGAGCGAGTGCTGCCGGAAAACGCGCATTTGCATTCAGGTTATTGCTGTTTACCGTAAGCGATGTGGAGCCAGCAGTAGCATTGGCTGTTAGGTACGTATATTCATTCACCACGGTACTTGCAACCGAAATGATTTTGGCACCATCTTTACCAACCTGGGCGTGTGTGTGGCTGCACAAAAATGTTACAGCAACAACAGGGGGGAGTAAGAGCTTTTTCATTTGTAGATTATTAGCAACTGTTTATCAGATGGAATACGCATGCCGCTCAGTAGTTGAAGCATGGGCATTTCATAAGGCCTTAAAGATAAAAAAAATGGATCATTTAAGGCTTACCGGGTGTGTGTTTAATTGATGAAAGCCGTACTAAAAAGGATGAAAAACGCGGTGAATTACTGGGTTTGAAGGGATTTAAATAATAGTCCATAATTGGTTTCTCAAAATGAACGTTAAAAAATGGCACATTCTACGTGTGATTTAACAGGAAAACCCCTTTTCTTCGTTTATTTGCAGAGTATTCTAACTCATTTTAAGCGTGGTAAAAACCCTTATCAAAAACGGCCTGTTGGTAAACCAGGGATCCATTCAACAACAAAATATTATTTTGGAAGATGCATTCATTGTTTCAATTGGGCAGAATGGGGACGGTGATTTTGATGAGGTGGTTGACGCAAACGGTTGTTATATTTTTCCAGGCTTGATTGATGACCAGGTGCATTTTCGCGAACCGGGATTGACCCACAAGGCCGATATTTTTTCTGAATCGCGCGCGGCTGTCGCAGGGGGTATTACTTCATACATGGAAATGCCCAATACGGTTCCCAATACCCTTACCCAGGAGTTGCTTGAGGAAAAATATGCCATAGCTTCGCAAAAATCGTTGGCCAATTATTCGTTTTTTATGGGGGCCGGTAATCATAACCTTGAAGAAGTATTGAAAACCGATCCGGCCAATGTTTGTGGCATTAAAATATTCATGGGTTCTTCAACCGGCAATATGCTGGTTGACAATAAAACTACGTTGGAAGAAATCTTCAAGCGTTCACCATGTTTAATTGCAACGCATTGTGAGGATGAAGCCACCATAAAAGCCAATACCGAAAAATTTAAAAATGAATTTGGCGATAATATAAGTGCGGAGCATCATCCGCTTATCCGTTCGGCCGAGGCCTGCTATATTTCTTCTTCCATGGCAGTTGAACTGGCAAAAAAACACAACACGCGCCTGCATATTTTACATATCTCAACCGCAAAGGAAACATCGCTTTTTACAAATAATGTTCCACTGAAACAAAAACGCATTACGGCCGAAGCCTGTATCCATCATTTATGGTTTACCGATAAAGACTACGCGCAAAAGGGGAATTTTATCAAGTGGAACCCGGCCGTAAAAACACAGGCGGATAAAGATGGGATATGGGAAGCTTTGCTAGACGGGTGCATTGACGTGATTGCAACCGACCATGCCCCGCATACGCTGGAAGAAAAAAATAAAAAATACCTTGAAGCGCCCAGTGGTGGCCCATTAGTGCAGCATGCTTTGCTGGCGTTGCTCGAATGTTACAAGCAGGGCAAAATTACCCTGGAACAAATTGCCCAAAAAACGGCACACAATGTGGCTGATATTTTTAATGTCCACAAGCGCGGATATTTAATCCCGGGATTTTATGCCGACCTTGTGATAGTTGATCCTAATAAACCGCAAACAGTAAATAAAAGCAACCTGCTGTATAAATGCGGGTGGTCGCCTTTTGAAGGCACGACTTTTTCAAGCACGGTTAAACATACTTTCGTGAGCGGGCACCATGCTTATGCTGAAGGCAGATTTAACGAAGTAAAAAAAGGCATGCGTTTGAAATTCGACCGATGAAGCAGGCTTTCGTCATAGCAACAGTTGTTTTTGTTTTTTATGCCTGCGAAAAAAAGCAGGAAGAAAACATAATTCCCCGCGAAAAATTCATTTCATTGCTCGTGCAAATGCACCTGATTGAAGCTGATTTTAGTTTTAATCCCGAGGTTGACCACCGCAGCATGCAAAAGAATTACAAGCAATACGAAGAGCTTTTTAAACGGTATAAGACCGACAGCCTGCAGGTTGTAAAGACTTTTGATTATTATGATGACAAGCAGGAAGAACTTTTTCAGGTGTATAAGGTTGTACTGGATTGCTTAAATACCATGGCCGGTAAGGCAAAACCGCCTGTGTTGGATCCGGCAGAAAAAAATCCTGTCAAATGATCGTGCTGTTTGATGGTGAATGCAATTTTTGCAACTACAGCGTGCAGTTTATTTTCAAGCGCGATAAAAAAGGAATATTCCGGTTCGCTTCGTTACAATCGGCCAAAGGGAAGGAATTGCTCGCTCAATACAATTTGCAAAACCTGGACACGAGCAGTATGGTACTCATCAAAAACAACAGAGCATACATAAAATCAGGCGCGGCCCTGCGAATTTGCGCGCATTTAAGCGGTCTTTGGCCGTTAATGATG
>DASPJQ010000596.1:0-2811 GCA_035628535.1 Flavobacteriales bacterium
ATCGGCATCGGCAAAGGCAACAAACTCCAGCAGTGAGTCGGTATTTTGCACAAAACTCCAGCTACCGGGGACATAGGTTGCTCCCACATCAAATGCATTTGAAGCAGAGGTAACGTTCCATATTCTTAAACTGCTGTTGAATGAAGTGATGTTAAACTGGGCCACATTTCCCGTGCCTACTGTTTTACGGTCACGAAACAGCATGCTTCCCGAATTAATGTTTAAGTATTTGCGCGCATTGATTACATAATAATCCAGCCAGCCTTTCGAATCGGCCGCATATTTTGAAAAGGCCAGGTTCATGTTTAACGTTGTGGCCGTGGTCAGGAATGAAAATGTATCTTTTACAAGTACGGCCGCATCGGGATACGTGCTTGGGTTAATTCCAGGGACATTTATGCTTTTACTGATTCCCGCCTCAGGAATGGTTAACTGGAAGGAGCTGTATAATCCTGAGCCGCCAATGGTATAACCCGCAAACCATCCGTAAAAACGCACGCGTTCATCGGCTTTTAATCCATTTAATCCAATTGAAAAATCGCGGGTGTCAATAATATCAAATTCTTCGCCTACCCAGTTTCGCCCCGACTTGATAAAGTTCTTGGTATTCACTTCATGCAAAGCATAATAATCATAACCCGCAACAGTTACGTTAGGCGTATTGCTGTTTACAATGGTACTGATGCGTTTTGGTGAAGGGGTAGGGGCAATATTTATAAAATAATAAGACGTGTCAGAATAATAATTTGGCGTGTGCAGGTACATTTTAAAAGCTGAGCTGTATGACCAGTTTATAGGCGCTGTTCCGTAAAAAACAATGTAATCGGTAGTGTTGAACACCCCATCACTTTCGCCTGCAATATAAATGGCGTTTTTGAGCAAATCATCGGTTACGGCATACCCGGTTGCTTCAGGCAGCGGCCCGCTTGAATTGCCATAAATATTGATTCGACCCGGGTCAATGGTATCGGGATTAATACCCATTGATTTTAAAAAATTATAATCGATTTTGTACGCACCTGTTGTTGTAATGCCTATTTTATACCATTCGCCCGAGCCGGGAGCCATGACCGAGGTGGCGGCAAAGGCACGCATGGTCAGATCACGCATAACATTTTTTTTGCTCACATTTTCGGCTTTTGCCTGGGTAATTTCATACCGGGTCAATGCACCGCTGCGCGACAATTTAATGACCGGGTAATTGATGTACGCGTAATGCCTGTAACGCTCAATTCCCGTAAAACGCAAAACCGGACGCTGCAGTAAATAATTTTTTAATTCGTCTGACAATTCATAACCGCTCATGTCAACCGTTTTTTCACCGGTAACAGTAAGTTCGGCATAATTGTTTTTGCCGGGAATGGCAACGCGGAAACTGGCTATAAAATCAAGCGAATCTTTTAGTTCAAATACGCGTTTCGATTTTCCGCTTAATTTATCGGAAACGTTTACTGCGGTAGGCGCATTGTTTATTTTTTGCGAAAACAGCTGGCCATGCATGAGTATTGCGGTCAGCATCAAAAAGCGTAATAAGGAGAAAGGCCGGGTAAGCATATGGTTGGTGTTATGTAAAAATCTCTCCCTAAATTATGTATTTAAATTTGTTTTGGCTTTGCATATAATTATGCAAAGAGGGTATCTGTTTTAACAGCCATTAAAACGCAGCAAGGCCGCTTATTATTATGTTCATTAAAAAATACCGGATTTTTTGCCTTTTAAAAAATAACAAATGGGGCCTACGTAGTTTTAAATCCGCTGGCGAATTGTTTTTTCATTTTTCAAATTATTGAAAATCAATAATTTATATTCCAAGAAACCCAAATTAAACAGAGACTGTTTCACCACAAAAGCGCCTATCGTACAATAAGTTGGGCCCGGTACAAAAATAAATTGAAATATTTTGTAACTTTAGCCCCTTATTACGTTTAAGTTTAAAATTCAGCTTTATGAGGGTAAACAGCAAGGTGATGTCTAAGGCATTGACAGTTATGGGAGTAGCTGCAGCTTTTGCATCGTGTAAGTATGAAACATCAAGCTCCACCGGATGGGATTACAATAATCCGCAAAATGGTGGTTTTCAAAAGGTTCCTTACGAAGAACAGGAAACAGGCCCAGGCCTTATCCTGATTGAAGGTGGTACATTTACCATGGGTCGTGTTGAACAGGATGTGATGTTTGAGTGGAACAATATTCCGCGCAGGGTTACGGTATCTTCGTTTTATTTAGATGAAACCGAGGTAACGAATTTCAGCTGGTGCGAATATTTGTATTGGATTGGCCGTACGTATGTAAGTCATCCGTTAATTCTTAAAAAGGCCCTGCCTGATACCCTTATCTGGAGGGAAAAATTGGGTTACCTGGAACCGTATGTTGATTATTACCTGCGTCATCCCGCTTACCGCGACTATCCTGTTGTTGGAGTTAGCTGGCTGCAGTGTAACGATTTTTGTTCTTGGCGTACTGACCGTGTAAACGAATACATCCTGATTCGTGAAGGTGTTCTTAAATGGAACCCTAACCAGCAGGATGAGCCATTCAATACCGATGCGTATTATGCAAAACAATATGCCGAAGCACCTAATAAACAGGGTGCCGACCAGTTTTTACCAAACCTGAATCCTGATAGTGCACCTACCGGCAAAAAAGGGAAAAAGAAAAAATACGGTGAGCGTACAGTTGGTATGTCTGACGGTATAATGTTACCGCGCTACAGGCTCCCAACAGAAGCTGAGTGGGAATATGCTGCTTACGGTTTAATTGGTAACAGCTTTGATGAGCGTATTGTTGAACGCAGGTTATACCCATGGAATG
>DASPJQ010000597.1:0-4652 GCA_035628535.1 Flavobacteriales bacterium
ACTAACCTGGTTACCCCTAACGAAGATGGTTTTAACGATACATGGTATATCCAGAATATTGATTTGTTCCCCGGCAATACGGTTAAGGTTTATAACCGCGCTGGTCAGCAGGTTTTCACTATGGATGATTACGACAATACCTGGGGCGGAACATTTAACGGTTCATTGCTGCCTGACGGCACGTATTACTATGTAATTACGTTCACCGACTCGGAAAGCATCCTTAAAGGTTCGGTAAATGTTTTACGCAATAAGTAATAAAGTTGGAAAATCTTAAAAAAGCAGAAACTATGAAGAAATTAATATATACAACCAGTATTTTGGCAGGATTCGTGAACCTGGGCCATGCGCAGCAACTCCCTGTCTTCAGCCAGTATTATTACAACCCGTTTATTTATAACCCGGCTTTTACCGGTACAAATGAACGTGCCAACGCATATGTAATTCATCGTTCGCAGTGGAAAGGTATGCCGGGAGCACCCGTGACTTATGCCATAACGGTTGACGGCCCCGTGTGGGACAACAAAGTAGGTCTTGGTCTTTCAATGTTCAGCGACCAAATGGACATGTTCCACCGCAGTGGTATTTATACCTCTTATTCGTATAAATTTAAAATTGCCGAAGACCAATGGATAGTACCGGGCCTTGCGTTCGGTATGATTGACAACCGGGTTGACATGTCGCGTGCTATTGTGAAAGACGCAAGTGATCCTTTCATGGTCAACAGCAACAGGCGCCAGGTTACCTTTGATGCCAATTTTGGTGTGGCTTATATCTGGAAAGAATTGCGCGTGGGCATTTCGGCCATGCAACTGGTGGGCAATAAAATTGGCTTCACCAATAATGACGGATCGGGAATTTACCAGAAACTGCAGCAGCAATATAACTTCAATGCGCAATACGGTGTCATGGTAAGTGAAACGGCCGAAGTAAAAGCCTTACCATCTATCATGGTTCGCTATACGCAGGGAGCCCCTGTTGGATTTGACATCAATGCCATTTTTGAGTGGAAGGACATGGTGCGTGGCGGAGTTTCGTTCAGGCTTGGCCAGTCAGTTGGATTGACTGCAGGTATAAAACTCAACAAAACGCTGATTGCCGGTTATACGTATGACCTGCCTATTTCAACCATTAAGTCCTATGCCGGAGGTGCACACGAAATTATGCTCGGTTATGCTTTTGGTGGACCTAAAGGCATGGATGATACCAAAATGAAAGAGCTCATGTCAAAAATTGAGCAGGCGCAAATGCGCAATGACAGCCTGAACAATGAATTGCGTAAACGTGATATCGTTCATGACGAGGAAATCAAAAAACTGAAGGAACGCCAGGATTCATTGGCGCGTGTCCAAAAAGACCTTGGTCAAAACACCACCCCAAACAACAATACAACCAATAACACAACCAACAATACAACCAATAACACTGCGAACAACACCACGACCGATCCTAAACTGATCAGGGCCGAGTCGGTAACCGATTATACCGATGAAAACGGTGCTGACATTACCCCGGGTTATTATGTAATTGTTGAGTCGTTCAGGAACGTTAGCAACGCCAAGGCCAACAAGGAGTTTTACGAAAAACAAAAACAAATTAAGGTAATGACCATTTACAACAAAAAACGCAAGTTCTATTATAACTCTGTATTATACACAACTGATGAGGAGTCGGCCATTGACCTTACCAATGAAATTAAAAAGGAAAAACCCGATTCGTGGATTTTCAAACTCATGAACGAGTAATCCCTCTAAAAGCATTACATTAGCCCCGATGAATAGTCGGGGCTTTTTTTTGCAGGAAACCGATGCCAACACCGTATGGCACCCGTTTGCCCTACCCGGCTCACAGAACATCGTCATAAAAAAGTCACGCGGCATTTACCTGTATGATAGCAATAACAAAAAATATATAGATGCGGTATCATCATGGTGGGTAAACATTCACGGGCATGGAAATACACGTCTCAAAAACGCCCTTAACCGCCAGTTTAGAAAAACTGATCATATAATTTTTTCAGGTTTTACCCATGAACCGGCAATACGGCTTGCAAAACTGCTGTTGAGTAAAACCAACGTTTATGATAAGGTGTTGTATTCCGACAATGGCTCAACAGCCGTTGAAATAGCCTTAAAACTGGCCATACAATACCTGGGTAAAAAATCAAAAAAACTGACCGTTGTATCGTTTGAAGGCGCTTACCATGGGGATACTTTCGGGGCCATGAGTGCCGGAGGTAAAAACCTGTTTAATTCGGCATTTGAAGGCTTTTTATTTGAAACTGTACAAATTCCCCTGCCAACTGAAAACAATCTCCCCGTAAGCCTTAAAATACTTGAAAAGCATCTTGCAAACGGACCCCTTGTTTTTATTTATGAGCCGCTTATACAGGGAGCCGGAGGCATGAATGTTTACGGTGTAGCGTTGCTTGAACAACTATTGGCCTTTTTGAAGAACCATAATGCCATATGTATAGCCGATGAAGTGATGACAGGATTTTATCGCACAGGAACGTTTCTGGCAAGCGATCAGGTCGAGACAAAACCTGATATTATTTGCCTTTCAAAAGGCATTACCGGGGGAATTTTGCCTTTAGGCGCCACACTTGTTACACGCACAATTGTTGATGCTTTCAAAGATGCTGAACCCAGCCAACGTTTTTATCATGGTCACTCTTACACCGGCAACACGCTTGCATGCGCTGTGGCGCTTGAAAACCTGCGCATGTTCGCTCCCAAAACCCTTGATAACATTCACCGCATTCATGTATGCCATACCGGTTATGTTCAGCGCCTTAACAAATCAAATAAAGTAGTTCATGCAGCCGTGTGCGGCACCATTTTACGTTTTGAAATTGCCGGAGGCAAAACCGGGTATACAAACCAATTACGCGACACTATTTATACGTATTTTATTGAACAAGGTGTTTTACTCAGGCCATTGGGCAATGTTATATATATAATGCCACCGTATAGTATTAGTGAAAAAGAACTGAAAAAAATTTACAGGGTCATTGATAATTTTCTTACCACCCTTACCTGATTTTATTTCACCTTGCGTATTTTATCAATGAAAATAACCTGGTTCCCGTCTACAATCCAGAAACCGTATGCTTTGGAAGCATTGTGCAGGTTTTTATCGGCCCACGAAAATGCAACAACCGTTTTGCTTTTTTGAACGGGCGTTATTTCACGGAAAAAAATGCAATTCGCGTCTTTATCGAAAAAGAAAACAGTGAGTTTTTTAGCAGGTTGCAAAAAAGAGGCATTGAATTCAAAACCGGTCCCCGGTACGTATTTTACAAAAGCCGATTTAACCACGGGTTTGGTGTATTTTTTATTGCCGGTAATATAAGGCCTGAGGTCAAAAAAATACATGCGCCCGCCCATCATTTTTGCCGTTCGTTCATCTGCCACAACGAATTTATAATCGCCTGTGAATGTAATGGCTTCTTTTTGCGTGATGCCATCAAAATCAAAATCCAGGGTCACGTTCCTGAAAAAAGAAACCTCATCAAAAAAACTGAACTTAAACCATACATGGGTACAGGACAGGAATGCCACCATGTTTTTAGGCGATAATGCGGCCCCCGTAATGGAATTATAAATGAAACCGCGTGTACCGAAAACTGCAGAATCGGTTGCTGAATAATTTATTTTTTTATCGTTTTTGAGAATGTTATACTGGTAACACTTGCCTGAATACGGACTCGCATGCGTTTTTGAAAACAACCATATTTTATCACCCAGGGCAAAGGAAGCCTCGCAATCAAAATGCTTTTTATTCCTGGGCAGGGGCAGGGTTGATTTCTCATTGAAATGAATGCGTTTGCTTCCTGTTAGCGAATCCTTTTTTACATCATAAAAATAGATGACCGATTCTTTGCGGCTATTCAGGTTATCACCTACATCACATATATTCAATATGCCGTTGCTGTATGACAGCTCTTCCCAGTCAATATTGGTAACGGTTGTAAATGTTTTTTTGCGAACGATGTTACCCGTTGTGTCCATAAAAAAAACAGTGGGTGTATTTCCACCGTCATTTACGGCCGCCAGCAGGTTTTTGTCAATTTTCGCGATCCCCGAAAATTCGGGTAATTCCCTGGGAGATGCGCAGGTCCTGTAAGGATAAATAACCTGGGCATTAAGATTGAAAAAGCAACCAAAAACAAATATTGCAGTGTGGAAGCGCATGTTCAGGAAACAAAAAAATCAACCTCGTGGTGGGGCCGTTCCTGCAGGATCTCAGAACGAAAAAGGATTTCTTTCACCTTTAATACTTCAAGAAGGTTATAACCAGGTGTAGCGGCAAACCGGGTTGTTTTGAGCCATGACTGGGCCGTTGGAAGGTCCATATTATTGAACCGTGTAATGTACGGGGCTGACAAATGTGAAAGCTTGAAACTGAAAGCCTCTTCGAATACGAGCTTCAGTAAAGCTGTCAGGTTTTGATGGTCTTCGTTATCAAGTTTATTGTTTATGGCTACTACAAACGCTCCCCAGGGCCCCGAAAATGAACCAATGTATTTTAGCTGATTCGGTTTTAAATAGGAGCGTGTGGTATGTTTTTCCCAAAAAAACACATCGGCTTCTTTATTTTTTAAAGCGGCAAGCCCACCGGCCAGGTTATTGATTTCTTTAAAACGCAAT
>DASPJQ010000598.1:0-2001 GCA_035628535.1 Flavobacteriales bacterium
AACTCATTTTGGGAACGTATAGCCTGTCATTGGTATTATTTTACATACTGCTTGCTTTCACCCTGCTTTTGAACAAAACCTTCTTGATTTCTTTAACCATTTTTGGGATTCGCACAGTGTTTCAAATAGTTACTTTTAGAGGCGCAAGCAAATGGCTTGGAAATAAAGGAATTGCCATTTTGGCGCCCTTTTATGAGATTTTTGTGGTAACTTTAAACGCAGGTTTTTATTACCGCTCACTTTTCGCCAAAAAAAGTAAATGGAATTAAACGAGAACAACATACCCCTTGACCCACTGGAGAACCTCTCTTACAAAGCGCGTTATGATTATGACCTGGTGCAAAAAGCCAGGAACGGTGATCAAAATTCGTTTGCCGAATTAATGGACCGTTACCGTGATTCCATTTATTTCATGCTCCTTAAAATGGTGCAAAATAAGGACGATGCTGACGACCTGACCATTGAAGCATTCGGCAAAGCATTCAATCGCCTTGATTTGTATACACCCAATTTTGCTTTCAGTACCTGGTTGTTTAAAATTGCTTCCAACAACGCCATTGATTTCATCAGGCGTAAAAAGAAAAATACCATTAGCATTGACCAGGCCATGGGAGGCGATGATGGTGATGAAATGTACATGGACTTAAAGTCTGATGCATTAACCCCTGAAGAGCTTTCTATAAAGGAACAAAAAATGAAAATCATGCGTAATGTAGTGCAAAAGTTGAAGCCGCGTTACAGGCAATTGGTGGAGATGCGTTATTTCGAGCAGTTGTCGTATGAAGAAATTTCCGAGAAACTGGAATTGCCATTGGGTACCGTAAAGGCGCAATTGTTCAGGGCGCGCGATCTGCTTTTCGAAATTTTAAAGAGTTCCAAAGAGAATATTTAAGATTTTAGAGTTTGATTAAAATAACTTAAAACAATATTTAAATTCATACTTCTAAAATCAAAAATCTTACTTGAATCATGTCCTTTTTTATCTATTTGCCTTCATTTCTGCTGTATATTTATTCCAATTAAAACTATATGAAGGCGATTATTTTCTCAGTTGTCTTAATTGTTTCGCTGAACGTACATGCCCAAATGTGGGAGCGCGGTAAAAAGAATTTTTTTCTGGAACCTGAAGCCTCTCTCAATTTTGCCAATTATAAAAAAAGCGCCTACATGGGTAACAAGTACGGCATGTCATTTGGGTTGAGTGGCGGCAAAATTTTTAAAGGATTCCTGAAAACAGGACTTGTATACCGCTATAATCAAAATACAATAGGCAACTGGTACAGTACTGCGCTTACGCACACGCCCGTTCAACGCCAATATGCAGGCATAAAGGCTGAACTAATGGTCCCCTTCCTGCAGTTGAATTTAGGTAAGTCAAACCGGTATGAATGCAAAACGCTTAGTATCTATTTAATGCTGGGACCTGAGTTCGGGTATAATTTTGCAGGCGGAACCAGTGACTTTAAAATAAATTCAACCGAGCTTTTGCTATGTGCCTCCTGGGGTTTTTTACTGAAGAACAGCGGGAGCAATAAAAAACAGGCGGCAAACGATATTTATTTTTGTTTAAACATGAAGCATGGTCAGACACCGTTTGCACAACGCGCTGCCGACTCGCAAAAATTTTATTCTACGTATTGGGGTGTTTCCATTTTATGGGTCAAGTATAAAACGGGGAACTGGCTGCGGTAATTTTCAATTGCCAATTGATCATTTCCTAAAAACTGATCCGGACCTGAAGCCTCACCTCGGTTTTTTTATTCCCGGTAATTTCATCGTTGCCTGAACCAACTGCTGTACGGTTATCATAGAGCCATTGTCCAACCTTTAACCACACATCCAGCCATTTTTTGTATTGGAAACGCACATTGGTGTAAATTCGGCTGCCTTTGTAATAATAGGACGGTATGTAATAATAATACAACACATCGTTTTCATAGGCATACAACCGTGAGTTGTAATCATCAGTGTCAAAAATGGCATAGCGTATATTGAATGAAA
>DASPJQ010000599.1:0-2246 GCA_035628535.1 Flavobacteriales bacterium
AAACAAATGATCACACTAAAAAACTATATAAATGGTGAATTATGCGATCCTGTATCGCAACGATTTTTTGATGATTTCAATCCCGCAACCGGGAAACCATACGCACGTATTCCCGACAGCAATGAACACGATGTTGAACAGGCCTTTGGCGCTGCAAAAAACGCGTTTCCCCAATGGAGCAATACCAGCAAGGAAGAACGCTATGCCGTTTTGAACCGCATTGCAAATTTGATTGATCAACATGCCGATGATTTTGCAAAGGCTGAAAGCATCGATAACGGGAAACCGTTTAAACTGGCCAAACGTGTTGACATTGCACGGGCATCGGCCAATATGCGTTTTTTTGCAACTGCCATTCTGCACTATGGCAGCGAATCGCACGCCATGGAGGACAAAGGATTTAACTACACCCTGCGCCAACCCATTGGCGTGGTAGGCTGCATTTCACCCTGGAATTTACCACTGTATTTATTTACATGGAAAATAGCTCCCGCCCTGGCAACAGGTAACTGCGTAGTAGCAAAGCCTTCAGAAATTACACCCATGACGGCCTTTTTGTTTTCCCAATTATGCATAGAAGCAGGTTTGCCTGCCGGTGTGCTGAACATCGTGCATGGCACGGGGCAAAAATGTGGCGATGCCATTGTAAAACATCCGCAAATCAAAGCCATTTCATTCACAGGCGGCACGGCAACGGGCGAACACATTGCGCGAACAGCCGCTCCCATGTTTAAAAAACTTTCGTTGGAATTGGGTGGCAAAAATCCCAATATAATTTTTGCCGATTGTGATTTTGAAAAAATGATGAGCACAACCATGCATTCATCTTTTTCAAATCAGGGACAAATTTGTCTTTGCGGTTCCCGTATTTATGTACAAAAAAGCATCTATGAAAAATTTAAAAACGAGTTTGTTTCCAGGACTAAAAAATTGAAAGTAGGAAATCCTTTCGATGAATCGGTATCGCTTGGAGCGGTGGTCTCTGAACCTCATATGAAAAAAATTCTGTCATACATAGAACTCGCAAAACAGGAAGGCGGAAAAATTTTGTGCGGAGGCAACCAATTTGTTCCGGATGAAGAAGAGTTGAAGGGCGGCTATTATATTGAACCAACTATAATTGAAGGCCTCGCCTATAATTGCCGGACAAACCTGGAAGAAATTTTCGGACCAGTGGTAACCATCATGCCCTTTGAAACCGAGGAAGAAGTTATTACCTATGCAAATGTGACGCAATACGGTTTGGCCGCAACTATATGGACACAAAACGTAAATACAGCACACCGCGTGGCCTCAAAAATTGACAGCGGCATTATATGGATCAATTGCTGGTTGGTGCGTGATTTGCGTACACCTTTTGGCGGCATGAAAAATTCCGGTGTGGGCCGCGAAGGTGGTTTTGAAGCACTTCGCTTTTTACCGAACCGAAAAACGTTTGTGTAAGTCTCTGAACTTTATTTTTTGAAACATTTCACTGTTACTTTTTTGTTTATATTTAGTTATAATTAGGCATATGGATTATTTAATGGAAATTTTGAAGCTCCTGATTCCCGGTTTACTTGTTGCCGGGGTTGTATATTTTTTAATTACAAAATACATGGAGCAGGAAAATAAAAAACGTACGTTTGAATACAAACTGGAAACACAAAAGCATTTAACACCCCTGCGTTTGCATGCTTATGAAAGGGCCGTTTTATACCTTGAACGCATTTCACCGCACAGCATTATTTTACGAACCTACAAGTCGGGTATGAGTGCAAAATTGCTGCAGGCCGATATTTTAAAAGCCATTCGCGAGGAATATGAACACAACATGGCCCAACAAATTTATATAAGCCCGAACAGTTGGAACATGCTCAAACATGCCAAAGAAGAAACCGTAAAAATGATCAACCTGGCCGGAATGAATATTCCACATGATGCCGGTGGAAACGAATTTGCGCAATTAATTTTTGAAGCCCTTTCAAAAATGGATAAACTACCCACCGACATAGCCATTACGTATTTGAAAAACGACCTTCAAAAATCGTTCAGTTAACAATGCCCTCCCTGTATTTATGGCCTACTTTATTTTCAAAGGTGGTTATGAACTTCGTTCCTGATTTCCAATTTCTGGTTTAAAAAAGTACCTGTACACGGCCCAACCCATTTGGTTCATTTCAAAAAACTTTCATTTTTTACAGGGTTACCCTTTTCCAAATCGGGGTATTAACTTGAAATAACGTTAGAAAACCCTAAAAGAAAAC
>DASPJQ010000600.1:0-1154 GCA_035628535.1 Flavobacteriales bacterium
TTGCAGCCTTTGTTTTAAATTTTCCAATCCCGAAAAATCCTGTCTGCGCGATTGCAGCTTTCATGCATTATCTATCCCTGCTGCCCCCTGGGGCGTGAATTTCAAAAAAGAAATTCTCAGAACGGATGAAACATTTGAGGCGAAATCTCGTTTTACAGAATTTTGCCAAAGTTAACAAAATAACTATTTATTCAAAGAATCAATCTAATTTCACTGTTGATTTTTTTTCTTTTCAAACTCCTAATGTAAAAAGACCGGGCTGTTTCCACCTGTTTGTCTTCATAATGCAGGGCTTTTGAAAAAGTAACAGCAAAGTGAAATTTTTTTTTCTTTTTTTAAAAAAGCCTTTGTTACCCCTTTTTATTGGCCTTTCTGACAAGTTGCTCGGCCATATCCCACATTTCAGGGGTCAGCAGTTCCAGGTTATTAAATTCCCCTGCCCCTTTGAGCCATTCGCCGCCGTCAATTGTAATTACTTCGCCATTGATATAGGAACTGAAATCCGAAACCAGGTAAGCTGCCAGGTTAGCCAGTTCCTGATGCTGCCCTACCCTGCCAAGAGGCACTTTTTTGGTTATATCGAGTTGTTCGCGCAGGTTTTCAGGAAACAGCCTGTCCCATGCACCCTGTGTAGGGAAAGGTCCCGGTGCAATTGCATTGGAGCGAATGCCGTATTTTGCCCATTCTACTGCAAGTGAGCGAGTGAGCGCCAGCACGCCTGCCTTGGCACACGCCGAAGGAACCACATAAGCCGAGCCTGTCCAGGCATAGGTGGTAACAATATTTAAAATAGTTCCTTTCTGCTTGTTTTCAATCCAGTGTTTGCCTGCTGCCAGCGTAAAATTATAGGTTCCCTGCAATACAATGCCTACAATTGTATCAAAACCGCGGTGGTTGAGTCTTTCGGTAGGGCTGATAAAATTGCCTGCTGCATTGTTGAGCAATACATCGAGTCTGCCAAAGTGTTCGTAAATGGTTCTGAGCGTGTTTTCCACGTCTTCATAGTTGCGCACATCACAGGCAAGAGGCAGTACTTTGCCCCCGGTTTCTGCTTCCAGTTCGCGGGCTGCCTGTTCCAGCACGTCCATTTTCCGGCTTGCAATTACCAGGTTGGCACCCAGTTCCAGGAAATATTTGCCCATTGAGCGTCCAAG
>DASPJQ010000601.1:0-1313 GCA_035628535.1 Flavobacteriales bacterium
CTGCCCTTACTTACCAGAAAAAAAACTGGCGTTTTGCAGCGGTTGGCCGTGATATTACCTCAACCTTTAACGCCTGGTCCTATAACCTGAGTGAAACCATGCAGGAAGTGTTTACCGCAACCGGTAATGAGATCCCAAAAAATTCACTTGAAATAACCCTGCCCAAGCTGCTTACAGGTGCTGCGTATACCGCAAAAATCAAAAAACACTTTTCCATTACAGGAGAAGTTGACCTTGACATGACTTTTGACGGCAAACGAAATGTGCTTATACCCGGTAAACCTGTTAGCTTTGATCCGCATGCAGGATTTGAGGCAGGTTACAAAGGCATTGTATTTTTACGCGGGGGCCTTGGCAATATTCAACGCGTTAAGAATTTTGAAGGGTCTGAAGAGCTGAATGTGCAGCCCAATTTTGGGGTTGGCGTAAAAATCAAAATTTTCTCCATTGATTATGCCTTTACCGATGTTGGAAACGTTTCAGAAGCGCTGTATTCAAACGTGTTTTCACTCAAGGTTGATATCGTAAAAGCCAATAACAATAAATCATCGTTATGAAATATTCATGCTCAAATAAAACACATGAATATTCCATGTGAAAATTAAAAACAAGTTACCGACACATGAAAAAATTCTATCTGTTTTTGCTTTTCATATCAGGCGGTTTGTGTTTGCAGGCACAGCCTTATGGGAATGAATGGATAGACTATTCGCAAAAGTATTACAGCATTAAAATCTTCAATAACGGTATTTACCGGCTTGATTCGCTTACGTTGGCCAATGCAGGCATTGACCTTACCAGCATAAATCCACAAAATTTCCAGTTGTTCGGGCGCCAGAAACAACAGGCCATTTATGTGGCTGGCGAAGCTGATGGCGTTTTCAACAATGGTGACTATATTGAATTTCTCGCGTTTAAGAATGACGGATGGCTTGACAGCCTGGTGTATTCAGGCGGTGCCAATGCCATGCCCGACCAGTATTTCAGTTTGTATAATGACACGATTCGTTATTATTTAACGTGGAATAACCTCACAACAAATTTAAGGGCGCGTTCATTTACCGATACCAGTTTTTCTTCGTATCCGCTTGCACCATATTATACCACAACCGCCTTTGTTAAGTATTCAACCGAGTATTATGTGGGCCCGCAATTGGAAGGGGCTTCGCAATCGCGTTTTGTGTATGGCGAGGGTTGGTATGGTCCGCGTATGCAGGGAGCCGGATCACCATTGGGTGTGGGTGCTACCACTACATCAACTGTATCCACGCCTTTTGTTTATACGGGGTCCGGAGCTCCCAACGCCATTATTA
>DASPJQ010000602.1:0-3986 GCA_035628535.1 Flavobacteriales bacterium
TGAATGCCCAAGTCAATGCAGGTACGCTTACCGGTTTCAATAATTTCTTCTTCCAGCTTATTGCGCGTTTTGGCAACAATTTCCTCGATGCGTGCCGGATGAATGCGGCCATCACTTACCAACTGGTGTAACGCCAGGCGCGCAATTTCCCTGCGTATAGGGTCAAAGCAGGAAAGGATAATGGCTTCGGGTGTATCATCCACAATAATCTCAACGCCTGTAGCAGCTTCGAGCGCACGTATGTTACGCCCCTCGCGCCCGATAATACGTCCTTTCATCTCATCGTTTTCAATGTGGAAAACCGAAACCGAATTTTCAACAGCATGTTCGGTGGCCACCCGCTGAATGGTTTGAATAACAATTTTCTTGGCTTCCTTGCTGGCGTTTATTTTGGCCTCTTCCTGTATGTCACGAATATAGGCCATGGCATTGGTACGGGCTTCATCTTTAAGCGCCTCTACCAATTGTTTTTTTGCTTCTTCCTGGTTGTAACCTGAAATTTTTTCGAGTTCCTGTACCTGCTTTGCTTTTAATTTATCCAACTCATCCTGTTTTTTCTGCAGGACCGAATTTTGTTGCTGAAGCTGGTCACGGGTATTTGTAATTTGTTTTTCGGTGCGGGCAACTTCCTCCATTTTTTGCGAAAGCTGTTTTTCTTTGTCGCGGATGCGCTGCTCACCGCTTTGCATTTTCTTTTCGCGTTCCGAAATTTGTTTTTCGTGTTCTTCTTTCAACTGCAGGAATTTTTCCTTTGCCTGCAGCATTTTGTCTTTTTTAATGGCTTCGGCTTCTTTTTCAGCTTCGCTGATTATGCCCTGCCTGCGTTTTTTGAGTGCACTGTTCTGGACAAGAAGCATAATTACCGCTCCAATTAATAGTCCTCCCCCTGCACCAATACACGCTGAAATTAAATCAAAGTTCATAACATCGTTTATTTAGGGTTAACAATACGATGCAAAACCGTAGGGATTTCAAGCCTTATTGAGTGCTGAATCGAGCAAATGATCAAGTTCTGTTAAATCTACCGGAGTTGAATTACTCCCCTCGGCCTGGGTCCTGGCGACCACAAATTTTGAAGCTACCTGAATGGCAGACATGGCTAAGAGATCCTGCATATCTTTTACCGCATAACTTTCCTGTAAGGTCTTAATGTGGTCATTAATAAGTTTTGCGGCTTCGCGGATGGTTTCTTCTTCATGAGCCTGCACCGTAAGTGGATAGGTACGGTTGCCGATAGTTGCTTTTATCGAAATTTCGCTCATGATAATTGATTTTCACGGTTTAACAGCGCTATACATTTGTCAATTTCAGCGGCCAGTTCGCGTATTTTTCCCTTTATTTCGGTACGCTTTTTTTCGGCCTGTTGGTCTGAAACCGGCAGTTGTTGCACCTGGTTTAATTTCTCTTCCAGTGACTTGGAAGTCGTAACCATAGCAACATGCTGTTTTCGCATGGATTCCAGGTTTTCGCTCAAGCGGGCATTTTCCTGCAATAAAACATCGCGTTGCTGGCGGGTATGCTCCAAAACATGAACCAGTGCGTTTATTTTATCTTTAATCTGTTCAACAGTTACGTCAGCCATAATCCTTTAGGAAGGAAATTATAACATGCAAAGTTAACCTCCTTGGCGGCATGACCAAATTTTTAGGTTTTTTTTGTGAAAATCCTTTTGTTTACAGGAAACGAAGCGCTGCTTTGAGACGTAAATTTGCCCCAAGATGCGTTGTTTTAAGGTTTTAGTGCTTGTTTTAGGCCTGGTTTATGACCTTGCAGCGCAGCCATTTCCTTCGTATCCCCGGAATTATTTCAGGAGTCCCGTTGATTCAAAAATACAACTGGCCGGCACCTTTGGCGAATTAAGAAGCTACCATTTTCACATGGGTCTTGACATAAAGGCGCACGAAGGCACCCCCGTAAAGGCGGCAGCTGACGGGTACCTGTTCAGGGCTAAAATTTCGGAATCAGGATACGGGCATGTATTATACCTGAACCACCCCAACGGTTATACCACCGTTTATGCGCACCTGAGCCGTTTTACCGATACGCTTGAAAAATTCATGCATGCCGAACAGTATAAAATACAATCGGAGGAAATTGACTTGTGTTTGCCCGATACGGCATTTGTTTTTAAAAAAGGCGACATCATTGCCTGGAGCGGGAACACAGGGCATTCGGCCGGACCACACCTTCATTTTGAAATTCGGGACACCAAAACCGAAGATGCCATCAATCCACTGCTGTTCGGTATAAAAGTTTCCGATAAAATTAAACCTACCATACAGGGATTAAAAATTTATCCGATCACGGAAACGTCTTCGGTTGATGGAAAAAATACAGCGAAATATTATTCACTCAAAAATACCAAATCATCGGCCTACAAAAAAAATATTATTGTGAAGGCCTGGGGCGAAATTGCTTTTGCTGTTCAGGCGCACGATTTGCTGGAGGAATCAAGCCGCTGTGGCATTTATGAAATTTTTGTCTACAACGAAAAAAAAGAAAAAATATTCGGGCAGCGCATAGCGCGGGTCGGGTTTGATGTTTCGCGCGATATCAATGTGTATAAAGACTACAGCGAATTTCATGACCACAGCAGGCATTTGCACAAAACACATATAAAAGGAAACAACCGGCTGAAAGTATATACCGAAAAGGACAAAAACGGAATTATAAAAATAAACGGAAAAGACACCACCCGTTATTATATAAAGGCGTTTGACGTTGCCGGAAACATGGACTCGGTTTGCATTACGGTTATACCTGTAAAAACGGTAATTGTTCCCCCTAAAAAAACCGAATGCGCTACACCTGTTGAATGGGCCAACCCGTTCTCCTATAAATCAACGGGAATTGATGTCGAAATCCCCCAGGGAACATTGTACAATGATGCCTGTTTCCATTACTGGTCAAAACCCAGGAACGAAAAAACATATTCGCGTATTCATGCTATATGGGGCAACGGTGAACCTTTGGCTGGCGGATTTGATTTGTTAATTGAACCCGACACGTTAATTGATTCATCACTCATCACTAAAATTCTTATTGTGCGCACCAGCGATTTTAAATCGGTAAACCCTTATACCACTGCATGCATTACCGATTCGGTTGATGGGCGGAAAATAAAATTTGGAACGCAACCCAAAAGTTTTGGTACGTTTTGTTTGATGGCCGATACGGTTGGGCCAAAAATAAAACCAACAGGGTTTAAAGACAGCATGCAGGTGAGCCGAATTTCAAAAGAAATTGCTTTTGAAATAAAAGACGAACTGGCAGGTTTAAAAACCACAAAAATTTTTATAAACGGGTGCTGGGTGCTGGGCCATTTCAACCTGAAAAAGGAAAAATTGTTTTTACTTCCACATGAAATTAACCTGTCAAAAGGCTATTATCCTATAAAAATTGAGGCCGTTGATTTTAAAGATAACGTTACCATTTTGGAAAAAACTGTTTATTGGATGGGAAGCTAATATCGCTTTATACCCAATGCGTTGAAAATCCGGCATTGATAATTCAAAACTGTCCGGTTTTTAGCATTTCTTAACGACCGGTTTGCCATTTACCATACTTTATTTCCATTCCTGTATTTATTGTGGACCAATTATTGACTAAAAAGGTATTTTTGCATCAAATTAAAGTTACGCTATGTTTAAGAATGTTGCCTTAAGTTCGGTTGCTTTGCTTGCCTTTGCAAATGCTTCAACCGCGCAAATGAACAAAATCACGTTTACCGAGTACGATTTGCCGAACGGTTTGCACGTGATTTTACATGAAGACCACAAAACACCCATTGTTACCGTTTCGGTACTGTACCATGTGGGTTCCAAAAACGAAGACCCGAAGCGCACCGGTTTCGCGCATTTTTTCGAACACCTCATGTTTGAAGGAAGCGAAAACATGGGTCGTGGCGAATACATGAAATTGATCGAAAGCAATGGCGGAAATTTAAATGCCAACACATCATTTGACCGCACCTATTACTACGAGGT
>DASPJQ010000603.1:0-2284 GCA_035628535.1 Flavobacteriales bacterium
TAGGAGTATTGCAATTATAAAATCACAACCCTTAGAACCGATGGGACCGGTTGGTTTGAGTGTTTCGGTAGTGCTTACGCTTTTTGTCAGTTTTTTGACTTACAACTATATTGAGAAATTTTTTATCCGTTTGGGGCTGAAGCGTACGTTTTAAAAACAGTTTGTTTAAGCACGGGCCACTCACTTTTTAGAACGCTGTAACAATGCGTATTCCTGCGGTGCCCGTCAGGCATTAACATATGGTTGCGCAATACGCCTTCAAATTTCCCCCCTATTTTCTCAATGGCCTTTCGTGAAACTTCATTCCGTTCATCCGTCCTGAATTCAAGGCGTTCAAATTGCAACGTTTCAAAAACATAGCGCATCATCAAAAATTTCATGTTACGGTTCAAACCCGTTCGCTGAAAATCTTTTCCAATCCATGTCCAGCCTATTTCAATGCGCTGGTCTTTATTTACAATACTTCCAAAACTTGTACTGCCGGCATAGCGGTTTTTGGTTTTATCAAATATTACAAAAGCGTACCTGAACCCTTTGGCCCGGTCTTTTAATGCAGTTTGTATGTAACTGCCAAGCAATTCTTCGTTATGGATTTGAGATGGTGAGTACTGAACAAGTTTTGTTTCATTCAGGGCAATTTCCCTGAGGTTAAACACATCGCCTTCAGTCATGGGACTGAGGCGTACTGCGGCATTTTCCAGAATAATGTGTTGTGAGCAATCAAAATACATGCATTTAAAACTAAAGAAGTTTCTTTCAAATCGTTCGTTTTTAAACCATTTTAACAATTAAACCTACAACGGCACAATTCATGCATTTTATAACTATATTTAATCGGATTTAAAATGAGGAACTGTTTTGCGCGGTATTTTTTTCTTTTGGCAGCAGGTATAGTTCCTGCTCAATGGTTGTTTTCACAAAAAAACCTGGTACCTAATCCGGGTTTTGAAGAAGAAAAACCCGGGCGTCCGTCACGCACCTTTAATACCATTTATTCTCCCGGTTACCCGTTGGTTAAGCATTGGGTTACGCCTACGGCCGGTTCATCTGACTATTATAATTCCGACCAATCAACCGTATGGGGCACCCCTGTAAAAAAAGCGCGCAGCGGGCAGGGCCGTGCCGGCATCATTGCCAAGCCAACAAAAGCAACTGAATATACCGAGTATACCACTACCAAATTATCGGAACCATTGGTTGAAGATAAATTGTACCAGGTAAAAATGTATTATTCGCTCGATAAAAGATGTATATATTACGCGTCATCAATCGGCATAAATTTTACTGCTGATTATTATAGCGTAAACAACACCCAAACATTGCCGCTAAAACCGCAATTGGGTTGCACTGACCGGGCAAAGAATTCAACGTGCGAGGGCTGGGTTGAACTGAGTGGTGTTTATAAGGCTTATGGTGGTGAACAATACCTCACCATTGGCTGTTTTGATACAAAACTAAGCATTCCTGTAACCGGGCGTGAGCATTACAAACCAAAAACAAAACTTGAGGCAAAAGGGCATTTTGACAAGTATGCTTATTATTACATTGATGATGTATGTGTGACCGAAATAACCGATGATCCTTTTTGCCAACTGTGCTGCAAAACCATGCCAAAAACCGATCAGCCTTATAACAATTTTATTTTTATGGTTGACATTTCATCATCCATGTATGATGGTGGTTATATAAGCGATGTAAAAAAATCGGTCATTGGTTTTGTTGATTCGTTGGGAAAAAACGATCAGGTGTCAATTGTAACATTTGACGGAAACAGCCATATATTGGCCCGAAAACTTTACGCGCATGAAAAAGACAGTATTTCACAGTTAATGGGTTCAATTTCGGTTGGCACTTCCACAAACGTTAATAAAGCCATAAATACAGCTTATGGTTTACTGGACAGTATTTACATCAGCCACGGAAATAACTGTGTTGTTCTTGTAAGCGATGCGGGGTTCGAATTATCAAAAGCCAGCAGTAAAACAATACAGCAATGGCATAAAAACAAACATGTGACCTTTACCATGGTCCAATACGGAAACCGGTATAATAAAACGCTTGAAAAAGTGTGCCATAAAACCAATGGAAATTATAACCAGGCAAAAAAAGAGCCCGTGGAACGTATCCTGAACCAACAAATCAAACACGATCATTTGAATGATTACACACCCGAGGATAAAAACGCCAGCAGGTTTAAAATTGTTCAGACAAATACATTCCGTGGGGGTTAATTGACAGATTCATGCGTGGGATTAACTAAAAAACTAATCCAGGTTTTCCCTGA
>DASPJQ010000604.1:0-2689 GCA_035628535.1 Flavobacteriales bacterium
GCCCAACGAAAATACCAATAACAGGACCATATCCTATTACCCAAAGGGATCATTGATTGCCGCCATGCTGGACATTGAAATTATTGCTTCAACCAATGGGAAAATGAAACTGGACGATTTATTGCGTAAGCTGTACAATGATTTTTACAAAGTGAAAAAAACCGGATATACTTTTGCCGATTTTAAGGCGGCTGCCGAGAACATATGCGGCAAAAAAATGGATGATTTTTTCAATACCCTTGTTTTAACCGCAAGCGATGTGAACTACAACCAATACCTGAACAAAGTGGGTTATATGCTTATTGCCACGGCACGGGGCAACGAACCCTGGTTGGGTATACAAACCAAAGACGGTGCAGGCGGAAAAGTGATGATAAGCGCAGTAAGCGATGGCAGTTGTGCCCAAAATTCAGGTTTGATGGTGAACGATGAAATCATTGCGGTAAGCAATACCCGGGTCGACAACAATACACTTTACCGTTTTGTGGGGTCATTTCCTGTGGGCACCACGCTTGAATTTTTGATTGCTCGTGACAATTTAATCCAAACCGTGAATGTAAAACTCGATAAGAGTTACATGAAGGATTTTGTGATTACAGCGGCTGAAACGGTAACAAAGGATGTGAAAGCGTTGCGGGATAAGTGGTTGAATTGATAGTCCCGGTCATGCTGCCAGGGTACAATTAACCTTAAAACTATTTTTACAGCCTCTGTTTCATATTGAAAAAAGGCCTATATTTGAACTTTGAATGCAACCCCAGGTTATAGTTCAAAAAGATCTTTTCGCACTTATTCTCAAGCGCCTTGCTCACCAGTTAATTGAGAACCACAACGACTTTTCAGAATCGGTTTTAATTGGCTTACAGCCACGGGGCATTTATTTGGCCAACCGGTTAAACAATTTGCTAATAGAAATAACCGGCAATAAAACTATACAGTGCGGTGCCCTGGACATTACATTTTACAGGGACGATTTCAGGCACAGGGACGTACCGCTTTTACCCAGCGCAACCAACATTGATTTTAGCATTGAGGGAAAAAAAGTGGTCCTGGTTGATGATGTTTTGTTTACCGGCCGTACTGTAAGGGCGGGATTTGAAGCCTTACTGGCCTTTGGACGACCTAAAAAAATTGAATTTTTAACCTTGATTGACCGCAGGTTTACGCGGCAAATTCCCGTTCAGCCCGATTACGTTGGCCAATACATTGATACGATTAACGAAGAAAGGGTAAGTGTTGAGTGGAAGGAAACCGAAGGGGAAGACAAAGTGATTTTGTTCTCGGAAAAGAAGATTTAAAATTTAAGATTTGAGATTTAAAAAATGAAAAACCTGAGTGTAAATCACCTGTTGGGAATAAAAGACCTTACAGCCGATGACATTGAAATTATTTTTAAAACGGCCGATAGCTTTAAGGATGTAATTAACCGTCCCATTAAAAAAGTTCCAACGCTCAGGGACATTACCATTGCAAATATATTTTTTGAGAACTCAACCCGTACAAAACTTTCATTCGAACTGGCTGAAAAACGCCTGAGTGCCGATGTGGTCAATTTTTCGACATCGGGTTCAAGCGTAAAAAAAGGTGAGACGCTGATTGATACCGTGAACAATATTTTGAGCATGAAGGTTGACATGGTGGTGATGCGCCATGCATCAGTTGGTGCCTGTCATTTTTTGGCACAACACGTAAAAGCGCGCATTATTAATGCCGGTGACGGCACGCATGAACACCCTACCCAGGCCTTGCTTGACGCTTACTCCATACGCGAAAAACACGGTGCATTGAAAGGCCTGCGCATAGCCATTGTAGGTGATATCATGCACTCACGGGTGGCCTTGTCAAACATATTTTGCCTTCAAAAAATGGGGGCCGAAGTAATGGTTTGCGGGCCTACTACTCTTATACCCAAGAATTATGAACAACTGGGGGTAAAGGTTGAACACAAGTTGCTGAAGGCGCTTGAATGGTGTGATGTAGCCAATATGCTGCGTATACAGCTTGAACGCCAGGAAACCCGGTACTTCCCCACCCTGCGTGAGTACAGCATGCAATACGGGCTTACCAAGGATATACTTGAAAATCTGGGTAAAAAAATAACCATTATGCATCCCGGTCCCATTAACCGGGGAGTTGAAATAAGCAGCGAGGTGGCCGACCATGAGCAGAGTATTATACTTGAGCAAGTTGAGAACGGTGTGGCTGTACGTATGGCTGTTATTTATTTGTTGGCCGCCCGTATTGGCCGAAACTAAAAAAATGATTATATTTAACGAAAATTAATTCCCATGAATTTTGAAGTAAAAGAAGAGGACAAATTCGTAGTGATAAAAAGCAAGGTTGAGAAGCTGGATACTAACCATGCACCTGAACTGAAATCACTATTGGTTTTTCACAATAAAAACGCTGTGAAAAACATTGTCATTGACTTGAGTGATTCAAGGTACTGCGATTCATCAGGATTGAGCGCACTGCTTGTTGCCAACAGGCTTTGTAAAAATGCAAACGGCACGTTTGTACTTACCGGTTTGCAGGAACCTGTTCAGAAACTTATTCATATTTCACAGTTGCATACGGTGCTAACCATTACACCAAACATTGAAGACGCCAAAACGCATATGCTTACGGCCAGCGTACAGGGTGGGAACGATTAATTGCTGGCAGAAGAATTTCTTTTTTTTTCGAATAA
>DASPJQ010000605.1:0-2439 GCA_035628535.1 Flavobacteriales bacterium
AAACCTTAATAATAACTTAAATTATGTACGTAGTAAAAAGAGACGGAAGAAAAGAGTCGGTGAAGTTTGATAAGATAACCGCGCGCATCAAAAAGCTATGCTATGGCCTTAATCCTATAGTTGAACCTACAACTGTAGCCATAAAGGTAATTGACGGCTTGTATGACGGGGTTACCACATCAGAGCTTGACAACCTGGCGGCCGAGGTAGCGGCTACCAATACTACGCGTCACCCTGACTATGCGTTACTGGCATCACGCATTGCGGTGAGCAACCTTCATAAGAACACGAAAAAGTCATTTTCGGGCACCATTGAAGACCTGTATAAATATGTTGACCCCAAAACAGGTCAGCGTGCATCACTTGTAGCTGACGATGTTTATGAGATTGTGATGAACAATGCTGAAGTGCTGGATTCGCACATTATTTATGACCGCGATTTCCGCTTTGATTATTTCGGTTTCAAAACGCTTGAGCGTTCCTATTTGCTGCGCTTGGATGGAAAAAATGTGGAACGTCCACAGCATTTGTTTATGCGCGTGGCCATTGGTATCCATAAACATGATATTGATGCGGCCATTGAAACATACAATTTAATGAGTGAAGGATGGTTTACCCATGCCACACCAACGTTGTTCAATGCCGGTACACCCAAGCCTCAAATGTCATCGTGTTTCCTTTTAACCATGAAAGGCGACAGCATTTCCGGCATTTACGAAACCCTTACCCAATGTGCAAAAATATCGCAGTCGGCCGGAGGCATTGGCCTTGCCATACACGATATACGTGCAACGGGCTCCTATATCAAAGGCACCAACGGTACATCCAACGGCATTGTGCCCATGTTGCGGGTGTTTAATGACACCGCACGTTACGTTGACCAGGGTGGCGGAAAACGCAAAGGCTCCTTTGCCATTTACCTCGAGCCATGGCATGCCGATGTGTTTGATTTCCTTGACCTGAAAAAGAACCATGGTAAAGAAGAAGCGCGTGCGCGTGATCTTTTTTATGCGCTTTGGGTACCCGATTTGTTCATGAAGCGCGTAGAGGAAAACGGTGACTGGACGCTCGTGTGTCCGAATGAATGCCCGGGCCTGAGCGATTCATACGGTAAAAAATTTGAAGAATTATATACTAAATATGAGCGCGAAGGACGTGGTCGCAAAACAGTAAAGGCACAGGACCTGTGGTTCAAAATCATGGAATCGCAAATTGAAACCGGTACGCCTTATATTTTGTACAAAGATGCGTGCAACGAAAAGTCCAACCAGAAAAACCTGGGCACAATACGTTCATCAAACCTGTGTACCGAAATTGTAGAGTATACCGCACCTGATGAAGTGGCCGTTTGTAACCTGGCTTCTATTGCGCTTCCTAAATTTGTGAATGACGGAAAATTTGATCATAACAAATTGTTTGAAGTTACATACGTGGTGACAAAGAACCTGAACAAGATCATTGACTATAATTACTACCCGGTTCCTGAAGCGCGCAAAAGCAACATGCGCCACCGTCCAATAGGCATTGGTGTGCAAGGGTTGGCCGATGCGTTTATTTTAATGCGCCAGGCATTTGACAGCCCTGAGGCGCGCCAGTTGAACAAAGAAATTTTTGAAACTATTTATTACGCTGCCCTTACTGCTTCAAAAGACATGGCCATTGAGCAAGGTCCTTATGAAACATTTGCAGGCTCACCCGTGTCACAAGGTATATTCCAGTTTGACATGTGGGGCGTTACACCTACCAACCGTTGGGAATGGGACGTATTGCGTGAAGAGGTAAAGAAACACGGTGTGCGCAATTCCTTGTTGCTGGCGCCTATGCCTACAGCCTCAACAGCCCAAATTTTAGGCAATAACGAATGTTTTGAGCCGTATACGAGCAACATTTATACAAGACGCGTATTGAGTGGCGAGTTTATTATTGTAAACAAGCATTTGATGCAGGACCTTGTAAAACTGGGCATGTGGAACGAGAACATGAAAAACAAGATTGTTGCGGCCAATGGTTCAATCCAAAACATCAATGAAATACCGCAGAATTTAAAAGAGATTTATAAAACAGCCTGGGAAATAAGCCAAAAAGGTATTATTGACATGGCTGCCGACCGTGGTGCTTACATTGACCAAAGCCAGTCACTCAATATTTTCATGGAAAACGCCAACTTTGCAAAACTTACCTCAATGCATTTTTACGGTTGGAAAAAAGGATTGAAAACCGGCATGTATTATTTAAGGACCAAAGCTGCAACCGATGCCATTAAATTTACCCTTGAAAAATCGTCGGCTGTGAATGCACCCACACCGTTAATGGAAAAATCAGAGGAAGCAAAGGCTGCCGATTATGAGCAACGCATGGCCGAAATAAGCTGCTCGCTTGATAATCCTGAAGGCTGCGAGATGTGCAGCGGATAACTGTAAATTCGAATCCGGAAGCTGG
>DASPJQ010000606.1:0-1430 GCA_035628535.1 Flavobacteriales bacterium
TGAATGCATGCTTTTTCCCTTCCTGCAAGTCAACATCCAGGTTAGCCGAACCGGGATTCCATGCTTGCCGCCAGCGGTCCAACACTAACTTACCGTCAATCCAAACTTTTGCATAGCCTGCATACGTGAAGCGAAACCTGTGCACGCCATTTAATGCCGAAGCAATGCTGCCTTCCCATGTTGCCAGACCATTTTCCGGTTTGAATTCTTTTGGCAAAAACAACTTTGAGTCATTTAAGAATTCATAGTTAATGGATGATTCTGCTCTTTGTACAACAACATTTGACGGGTTGCGTTTGTCGTTGCTGTAGCTTGCCGTGAGCCAGCCCTGCTCACCTGTTTTGGAAAAAATTTTTAATGCATTTAATGATTGGTACGGACGAACATCACCAACTTGTGTGATGGAATAATTATCCCAAAGAACTCCATAGTTTTTTTTCGAAACCAAAAACGGCACGGCAACCTCCGTATTGTTCTGGAACAACTGCACCTGGTAACCTTTGTGATTCATCAGGTCATCCTGGTGCTGACCAAGTCCATACCAGGCATCATCGGGAGATGTGGTGAAGTCTTGCCGAACGCTGTACAACCGCTCACCATCGAATACCTCCGGCGTCAATGAACGACCCAGCTCCTTTTCAGCCAACAGCTTTTTGCCGCTCGCATCCGAAAACGAAACGGCACCTGTTTGCAGGTTTACATTCGCCATCAACCGAGAGGTTTTTAAACTGACAAAGCCCTTCGCACTCGTTACAGTCCACTTCGCGGTATTGGTAGGGTTACCAACAACCATCAAGCTTCTTCCTGTTGCCTTGCTTTTGTCTGCAATGGCGGTAACACGAATGATATTATCAGCAACCACTATAAGCTGCACTTCCTTTGCATTGCCATTAAAGGGTGCATCAGGTCGTACAATGATACCATTACTGGTTTTGACAAAGTCACCCGCAAAAGCATTCGTATACAGAAAAAGAAAGCTTAATATGGTCAGGATGATCTTCTTCATGGATTAAAAAACAATGGTTCGGTTCACATTAAATGACTGGCGCAGATTGCCTACCTGCAAATTGAAAATCCCTTCTTCCAAATGCTTTTTATTATCAGGGCCAATGAACGCAAGTTGCCGCAAGGGAAGTGTGAAGCTTACCGTTTTTGATTCCCCTGGCTGCAGGCTGATCTTGTCAAAACCTCTTAAGCGTTTTATGTCGGGAGTAAACGAAGCAATGGAATCAGATACAAATAATTGAATGACTTCTTTTCCTTCACGGTTTCCGGTATTCCGAACGGTGACAGAAACCGTTGCCGTTTCATCCGGTCCAAAATTATTTTTATTCACGGTAAGATTGCTGTAAGCGAAACTGGTATAAGACAGCCCGAAGCCAAATGGATACTGCGGGTTGGTTTCACCGCCCTGTGGATTGTTCGTTCCT
>DASPJQ010000607.1:0-2694 GCA_035628535.1 Flavobacteriales bacterium
CGTAACGCAAATTATAGTCGTGCATTTTACCGCTTTTTCCTGTAGGGTCCATAAGCGCTATATAATTGCGGCAAACCAATGAAAGGAAAGCTACATTTACCTTTGCCGGGTACGATTCCAGTTTTTCATGCAACAGGTTAAAGGTATAATTTGGCGGGCATTTTTCACCGGTAATAACAGGGTATAACGAATCAAAATCGCTGTACCGGGCAGCATGCGTAAACAAATAGTTGACCATGGCCTCATCATTGGTCAGTAATTTAAAATCGGCTTCCAGCATTTTACAGGTTTCATCAGGCTGCATGCGTTTGATAAAGGCCATTTCAGGTTCGGCTTCAAGCGTGTCTTCCACCACATCTGAAAGCGTATCTTCCTGGCAAAACAACCGGCCTGCCGAAATAAAAAAGCAAAGTATAAATGCTATAAAGTTCTTCATGCAACGCATTGCAAATAACAAAAATTGGTCCAATGGTTACAGTTCACGTATAGACCAAGTTTTGTTTTAGAATAATTAAACGATTGATTATCAGTAAAAAATATGTTTAAAGCTTGTTATTAAGCGATTTAAATTTTTAATTTATCCTTAGCATTATCCTGTTGGTCATTTTTGTACATTGCAGGCCTGTTGCGGCAATATACCGCGAACATTGCATAAAAGGCTTTAATTTAATTTTATAAACAAATGTGGAGCAGCTACCACATAAAAAAACGGAATAACTAAACAAACCAAAAAAATGAAAAAATTATTTTTTATCTCTTTGTCGGTTCTGGTACTTGCATCATGCGGAGGCGGCAGCAAAAAAGGTGCATGGTCTGAAGCTGACAAAAAGAAAGCTGACGAAGAAATCAAGAAAGCGGATGCTGACTTAGCTGCTTTTGGCGACAAGAAGGATGCATTTGTAAAATGTTACCTTGACAAAATTGAAGATAACTTTGACAATTTTGACCAGGCCAACAAGGACCTTGAAGGCTGTAAAAAATATGCCACTGAGTGTGCTCAGGAGGTTATGAAATAATTGACTTTTTTATACAATATGAAAACCGGTAATGACTTTGCCGGTTTTTTTATTTTTAGGGCGTTACCTATAAGATTTAAATTCCTCCTGTTTTTTGTTTTTGCGGGCCCTTATCTGTAGGCTCTGTATAAGGTTGCCAATTTCTTTTGCGATATACGAAGGACCTGATAAGATCAATGGGATTCCATGCTTTCGCATTTCTTTTTCAAATGGTTTTACGCTTTATGTTATGAGAGCGAATCCGTCAGCTTCGTGCAAAAGCACTTTATGCAATAGCTGTTCTCCTCAAAACAAACTCATCTGCCCTTTATCCGTACGCACAAACAAATCGCAATTCATTTCAGGAAACACTTTGTCTTTAAAAAATTTTTGATACCCCACCTGATATTGCCGCTTAATGGCCATTGAAAAATTACCCTCGCCACTCATGCGTTTGCCAAAGCGGCTGTCGTTTAATTTTCCGCCATGTGTTTCCATAATCTGGTTAAGCACCTTTTCAGCACGGTCGGGATAATTTTTTGTGACCCAGTCTCTGAAAATTTCACCGTTGGGGCCGTTAAGCCGCACCACGATATAATGCAATGACAAAGCACCGCGCTGCGAAACTTCTTTCATCATGGTAAACATTTCGTGATCAGTTATAGAAGGAATAACCGGTGCCATGTTTACATTTACAGGTATGCCATGCGCTGTTAGTATTTCAATGGCCTCCAGCTTGCGTTTAATGGTGGCCGTACGCGGTTCTAGAATCCTTCTCACTTCCTCCTGCAAACTGGTTATGCTTAATGTTACACTCACCAGGTTCATTTTAGCCATTTCTGAAAGTATGTCAAGGTCGCGCAGCAACACCACGTTTTTGGTAATGATGCCTACGGGATGCCTGTATTTCAACAGCACCTCAAGCATTTTACGCGTAATGCCGAATTTGCGCTCGGCCGGCTGGTAACAGTCCGTATTACCCGAAAGCATAATGGGCATAACCTCCCATTTGGGATGTTGCAATTCTTTTTCAAGCAATGCGGCAGCGTTTTTTTTGACAAGGATTACTTTTTCAAAATCCAAACCGGCACTATACCCCCAATACTCATGTGTTGGCCGCGCATAACAATACGTACACCCGTGCTCGCAACCCTGGTACGGGTTCATGGAATAAGCGGGACCAATATCAGGACTGTCAACTTTGTTGATGATGGTTTTGGGAAATACCTCAATGTATTTGGTTGCAGGGTCGGGCAGTTCGGTTGAGTCAATACCTTCCCAGTGTTCCTGCGTAAATGCATGTTTGTTGAACTTGTTGTGCGGATTGAGTTGTGCCCCCCTGCCCTTTATGTATTCTGTTTCTTCATTCACACTCATAAAACTACGGTTAACGTTGATCCAATGCAATTATTTTTTTGGTGAATAAAAACAATGTTAAATTGCTTTTACCTGGCCGTGGTAACGCCCCCTTGTATGCTCGTTCATTTTTTTCAGTATTTTGGCATTGTCACGGTCAAAATACGGCATGCGCCTTTGTTCGCTAATTTCCAAACTGTAGAAATCAAATTCAAAGGTTACTTTACCGGTAAGCAAATAACAACCGTTTCCTGTAAACGGGTACGTTTTGGCCGATGGTGGAAAATGGACCGTATCAATCCACTGCCCGTCAAGGTCAAGAAAAGTTCCGAAAAACATTTTA
>DASPJQ010000608.1:0-1850 GCA_035628535.1 Flavobacteriales bacterium
GGGGTTGTACGTGTTTCACCTGGCCATGTCAGAAGACATTAAGTACCTTGGGCCAATTTATCACACCGAAAAAAATGCGGCCTGAGCCGCTTTTAATTTAATTATTATTTGAACTGTAATTTATTTACCGTTCATGAGCATTACTTTCCCGGTAAACACCGAACTGTTGGTTTTAATGGTGTAGAAATAAGTACCGTTTGACAATTTATTGCCAAGGTTGTTTTTTCCGTCCCAAACTACCTCATGTTTCCCTTCGTTCTCAAATGAATGCTGTATTGAACGCACCAGTTTGCCGGTAACCGAAACAATGTTTATGCTTACCATTGAGGCGCGTTCAAGTTCATATGAAATGTTTACTGCATTGTTGAACGGGTTGGGGTATGCAAATGCGTTCATGGAATTACTGGCAGGAGTGTAAATTTGGTTTACGCCAACCAATAACGGATCATTTTCAAGAATTGAGTCGATGTCTATCAGTTCATCGCCTGCCTGGTAGTCAATCCACATAAACGAATCAAACAGCATTTCATCGTTGGTGCTTGTACCTGCATACACGTTTACCGGAGGACTGCTTGGGTTAAACGGATTTGACGATGTGTTGTCATAAACATGCGTTCCTTTGAATTTATAACCTGCAGGCACCTTAACCATGTTTTTAAACGTATAGTAACCTTGCCAGTTAAAGTCCCAATTATTTATGCGCACCAGTGGAATGGTATCACTACCGCTGTAAGCGTAATTTACAATGTCGGTTGCAAGTTTATGTGAATGCGGAAACGTGGCATATACCGAAACGGGGCCTGAAATAGAGGCCGACTGGGCGCTGAATGTTTGGATTGTTTCGGCAGGTATGTTCAACAACCAGTTTTGAATAGGCGTTTCAACATGAACAGGACGTACACCGGGTTCACCTTCGGGATAAAAATAAAAACGCACCTTTGTGCTGTCAACCTCGCCTGCGGTGCCCAGGGGGTAATGTATTTGAAGTATGATGTTTGATCCTGCTTTAATGCGAATACCCATTTTAAGTACAGAAGAGTTAGGGAAAACAGTTGGCTCGGCCCCGGGCGCATAACCACCCAGGTCATACTGCCCGCTTGGTGTATAACACGTTCCTGATAAATCGCTGGTAACCGTTCCGGTCGTATCAACATTGAGAATAACGTGGTGTACAATTTCATGATTGCCGGCAATAACTTCATAGGCCCTCACAATGCGGTCGGTTGTAAGCCCGCTTGGCAGCGAAAAACACACATAACTGTCATCTGACACGGCATTGCTTGTAAATGTTGGGATTTGCAGTTCAAGATCGGGTGTTCCATTGAGGTGGTAGGGTGAGTATACCGGTGGTGGTGGTGCCAGGGTTGTGTCACCAGCCAAAGCTCCCCCGGTAATCCAGTCAAGAATAAGCTGGCGCGCTGCTGCGCTCATTACATTCTCATGGCAAAACCTTGTGTATGTCGTGTCAGGCATCCAGGGTGGCATATACCCGCTTAACAAATGTGTTTCCACATCGCTGATGCTTGCCATAACAGCCGAATAGGTGAGCAATGAAGGCCCGTGGCTATTGGTATTGTGACAATGGCCGCAGTTGTCATGAAATGTTGCTGCTACATCGGCATAATAAAGCTGGGCTGTACTTACGCGTGTAAAAAACAAAGCGGTAAAAACAAGTATAAATTTTTTCATAGTACTGTATTTTCAGGACGAATTGAACCTGTCAAATTTATACAATTTTTTTTCATGGCAAAAACCGCTTGTCCCAAATAAGGACGTTAAACGTCATTTCTTTTTATAAACCGGTAAGACACTGAACAAAAAAAGCGGCTTAAGGCCGCTTTTTTCAATTT
>DASPJQ010000609.1:0-6003 GCA_035628535.1 Flavobacteriales bacterium
AGATTTAAAATGGGTGTAACTTAAATTATGGGCTAAAATTACAAAAAATGCAGGTGTAAATGCCTATAATTAATGTTAAGCGGTCAAACGCAATGCCTTGGTTTACAGTTGAAAAAATTAATTCCTTTTACTTTTAAAAAAATCTTTCAAAAGGGTTGCCGACTCTTCGGCTAAAATACCGCCTGTAACAACTGTTTTTGGATGGTATAAATTTTTTCCGATCAAATGCGCTCCGCGTTTTTCGTCAAGAGCCCCATAAACTATTTTGGTGATTTGCGACCAAAATAAAGCGCCCGCACACATAACACAAGGTTCAAGCGTAACATAAAGCGTGCAATCAATCAGGTATTTTGCCCCTAAATGGTTGGCTGCAGCGGTTATAGCCTGCATTTCGGCATGGGCCGTCACATCGTTCAACGCCTCCGTCAGGTTATGGCCCCTGGCAATAATCGTATTCCCTGCAACAATTACCGCACCCACAGGCACTTCGTCACGGGCAAGGGCTTTTTTTGCCTCGGCCAGGGCCTGTTTCATAAAATATTCGTCATTTAATATGTCCATGATAAAAGCCGCTTTTTTATAGTCAACAATAGGGTAATATTAGCTAATTTCGCTATATGAAATCTACTTTAGCGTTGTTAGCAATAATTTTTCTTTTCGGATGCAAAAAAGACAAACCCGCTCCGCTTGATGAAAATGCCACCTGCGCGGGGTACACCACCATTATTCCTGATTCACTCACCGCATTAATTACGCAAACATCAAGCAGTACCAATGCTGTAATTGTACGCATTGAAAATGCACAGGACACGGTTCTTGTTTCCCAAACCGGTTATGATTTCTGGAGCCCTTCCATTTCGCCCGATAAATCAAAATTCATTTGTTTCCGTTCGGCTGGCACCAACGCGCTTAAAGTTGACGATTACGAAGATGCTGAATTGTGGATGTTTAACATTGACGGCTCAAACGGGCACATGATAACCGCCTGCAGTTTACAAGGCCTCAGCGCCATGGGCATGGCCAAATGGGCACCTGACGGGTTACACCTTGTTTTTGCCGGTGAAAAAATGGAAACCGATGGAAATTTACACTGGAACATTTATTTAACCGATACGCTTGGAACATCAGCTGTAAAAATGAATACCCGTTTGGGAAGTTTTAAATATCCCTGTTTTGCAAATGGCGACATGACAAAAATTACATACCAGGCCTGGGAAATTGGCGTAACCGTTGCAGGTAGTGTTTTTGATACCGAGTTGTTTTATGCAACGGTAAACGGCTCTTATCAACTGGCAACCGAACAGCAACTCACCAATAACAACCAAGTTGAATATGCACCGGCTTTTTCGCCCGATAACATTAACATTGTTTATGCACAAACAACCTCTACCGAACCCAATACCGCTGTTACGTTATGGACCGCCAATCATGCCGCCTCAACCACCGCTGAACTATTGAACAACAATAACGTGAACGAAAACCCGGTTTGGTGCACTACCAATAACAAAATTTATTTTACCAACCTCACAAGCAGTTGGTGTTTACGCCATGTTAACCGCATTGAAAGCAGCGGAGGCAACCAGCCCGTTTACCGTTTACACAATAAACAATTTTACCAATTCGACATAAAATAAGTTTGGCAATGAAAACTATTTTTTACCTGGCATTAACATTAAGTGTTTTAATGATTGGTTGCAAAAAAGACAAAGAACCGGAACCTCCTGCGCCTGTTACACCAACCGAAGTACCTGAACTGGTGTTTAAATTCAAATTCGATTCAACACAGGTGCGTCTTGATAATTTTGGCAATCCTTGCGCAGTTCCTCCAGGACATGCAGCGCAAAGCCCGAAATTTAACGCCATGAGCGCACATTACATTGAACTAAGCCCAAGCGCATGGACCGCGGTTGGTGCCGGTAAAATTTTATACCATGCGCCCGAAACCACAGCAGGCGGATCAACCGCTATTGATTTTGACCAGGGCATACACGCAGCCGAGGGCGTGGTTTGGAAAAAAATTCCGCTTTCAAGCATTACGCCAGGAACGTACAATTATTTGCGCGTGTCGCTGGCTTACCAGAATTACGACATCAAATACAAGTATGGGACCGGAACATTTGTTGGAACGCTTGCTTCGTTTGTAGGATATAAAACGTACATTGCATCGTACACCATCAAAACCGAACCCGTGACCGTTAATGCCAACAAACTGCAGGGTTATTGGGGATTTGAAACGTTTGGTACAGTGTTCCAGGGTGAGGCCGCAGGCACTACCGTGGTAAATCCGTTGTTTGCAACCTCACCCATTCCCGCAGGTTCATGTTTGGCAACCGGCCAGTTTGCCTCACCCCTTGTAATTACCGGCAACGAAACCAGCGATATTGTGATTACCATTTCACTGAGCACCAACAAAAGTTTTGAATGGGAGGACGATGACGGAGATGGTTTATATGCCCCGGCTGCCGGTGACACCGTAGTGGACATGGGGCTGCGTGGCTTGATACCAATTGTGAATTAACACAGAGCATTTGAGCCATTTTGATTTGAGGTTTTTGATTTATAGATTGATTATGAATAAAAAAATTATTTTCTTGCTTATCCTCACTTTGCTCGTTGTGGATATAGCGTACGGCCAATGCAGCATGTGTAAGAAAATGGCTACCGATGCCACCGAGGAAAACGACCTTACCATTGGCCAACAATTGAATTCGGGAATCCTTTACCTGCTTGCGGTTCCCTATATCATCCTTTTTGTGCTTTTCCGCAAAAAACTGCGTTCGTTTTGGGACGAGTTTAAGAATGCCGGACGGTAAAGCGAATTCGGAAATTAGAATCAGCAAATGCAACAGCATTGACAACATAACTATTAAATTAATGAAGTTGTCGAACTTCGTTTAAACGCACCGGTAAAAACAAATGGAGTTAAACAATACGAAACCGCATAAACAGGCAGTTTTGTACTGACTAAGGCAGACCTCAATCGTAACAGCAAATCAGAAAAACAACGTTATGACCCGACTTATTTGCACCATTGTATTCACATTAACTCTAACAACTGGATACGGGCAGTCTGACGGAGAATGGTTTTTTCTGAAATCAAAAGGTCTTACTGTTATAAAATTTGCAAAAACCGTAATTATAACCACTGACAGGCGCGACAGTATTGACGGAAATAAAAATTTGGGTGTTGATACATTAATTATCCTTCATAAAGTCGAAAAACGCGGATTTAACTACATTATAACGCAAAATAGTTTTGGCCTTGTTTCAGTAATGAAAATCAAAATGACCAACGACCACGCATTTCAAAGTGTCTTAATGATGAACCCAAATGGTGATTCGGCAAGGTTTGTACATTCAGAAAAAGACGCTATAAAAAGAATAGAAACCGACACGTTCCCGGGACTTTCATTCACCTGTTATTCAAAAGACAGTTTATTAAAAACCAAGTCTTACAAAAGACTTAAAGGCGCAACAAAAGAGGAATTCATAGCAGTTCTGGATACAATGCTAAAACGATCAGATGATCTACAACAATTCATAAATAAATACTTAAACGGAAATGGAGCAGGTCTTTTTGTGTACACTCCATTAATTAAAGGCGAAATTGAAGGCGGATCGCTCATAATAAATAAATTTAATCCGTTTAATGTTAAATCTGACTTTAATTACCTCATACATATTTACGGAAAAGATCCGGACATTAAATTTAAACTTACTAAATTGAATCCAGGGAAAAAGTAAGGTTATGCCTACAGGTTATATTTTTTGCATGTAGCTTCCACTCTGGAATAACCGCGCCTGATTGTGCCATCCCGCCTCCTGATTTGCTATTAACTTCGTCATAATTTTTTTCAAAGGAGTCGGTGAACCTGTTCCCCGCGTTTTCCGAATTTGTTAATTGCATTCGCCACATTCATCCCGTCAATGGCCGCACTCACAATGCCACCGGCATAACCCGCACCTTCACCGCACGGGTAAATACCTTTTAGTTGAACATGCTCAAACGTATCGGGCTTGCGCGGAATACGAACAGGCGATGATGTACGCGACTCCACCGCAACCAGCACCGCTTCATTGGTGTAATACCCTTTCATTTTCTGCCCGAATTTTTTAAATCCCTCTTTCAACCTGAGCGAAACCGATTGCGGCAATACATCGTACAAACTGGCGCTGGTTATACCAGGTATATAAGAGCAATCAGGCAAACTGGCCGAAACTTTTCGCTCGCAAAAATCAACCATGCGCTGCGCAGGGGCCACCTGTGTTTTACCACCCGCCACCCAGGCAGCCTTTTCAACCATTTGCTGGTATTTTAATCCTTTTAAAGCGCCAAATGCTGAAAACGGTAACACGTCTTTTTCATCAATGGCCACCACAATGCCCGAATTGGCAAAGGGGTTGTTGCGCTTGCTGGGACTCCATCCATTGGTAACAATTTCGCCAGGAGCTGTAGCACAGGGGGCAATAATTCCACCGGGGCACATGCAAAATGAATATACGCCAAGGTTGTTTATCTGCTCAACCAAACTGTAGGAAGCGGCAGGCAGTTCAGGGTAACGTACCCCGCACTTGTATTGAATTTGATCAATCAATTGCTGAGGATGTTCAGCGCGTACGCCAATAGCAAACGGTTTGTATTCAATTTCCCAATTGTTGGCATGAAACAACTCAAATATGTCCCTGGCCGAATGCCCGGTTGCCAGAATAAGATGCACACATTTTATTTTTTGCGAATCGTTTATAGTAACCGAACTCACCTGCCCGTTTACACCTTCAATGGCTGTAATGCGCGAATTGAAATGAATTTCGCCCCCGCATTCTAAAATGGTTTTACGCATGTTCTCAATTATGCCTGGCAATTTATTGGTGCCAATGTGCGGGTGCGCATCTACTTTAATTTCATTGCCGGCACCGTGATAAACCAGCCACTCCAATACGGTTTCAACACTGCCGCGCTTGGTTGAGCGTGTATACAATTTTCCATCGCTGTAGGTTCCCGCACCGCCCTCGCCAAAACAATAATTTGAATCGGGATTTACAATATGGTTTTTAGTGAGGGCTGCCAAATCGCGTCTGCGTTCACTCACGTTTTTACCGCGTTCAAAAATTACAGGCTTATAACCGTTTGCGATCAGCTGCAGGGCGGCAAACAAACCGGCAGGGCCCGCACCTATAATGTGTACTTCCTGTGCGCTGGAAACATTTTGAGCAGGATAAACCGCTTTTTCTTCTTTCGGAATTTCATTTACGTAAACCGCAATACGCAAATTCACTTTGACAAAACGGCCGCGCGCGTCAATGCTGCGTTTTTTTATGACAACCGCTTTTATTTCGGGTAATTTTATACGCGCATGTTGCGAGACAAATTGTTTTAGGGCAACCGGGTCATACGCTGTTTCGGGTGGGACTATTATGTCCAAATCCTTGATCACAGCGTGAAGGTAGCAAAAGTTTGCGAGTTGCTGGTTTCTAGTTAAGGAGCTCAAGAAGCAGCGTTTTTAACATGAGCCACATAAACACAATTGTTCAGGCACACCAAACCTACACTCTCACAACTGGAAGCTGGAAACTGGAAACTCCCTAACTCCTACCCTTCAAACGTCAATGAAAACACCCACGAACCGGTGCGTATTGATTCCAGCGGTGCCGCAAAAAACGTATTGTCCTGTTTCAAAACATTTTTCATGCCTACATTGAACTTTAATTCAATGCCAAACTTGAAATACTGCAAAAAGAAATCAAACCCGCCTCCTACACTGTATCCCCAATCGCTTTTGGTGGTTTGCACGGTTAATTGCGACAGCGAACCGTTATTCTCCAGGTCTTTGTTATTGGCCATGTCCAACGCATAGTAACCACCGCCAATGCCATACGCTGCAAAATTGTTAATGCGGTTGGTGCGCAATTTCATGTAAAATGGAAACACCAGGTATGTCGATTCGATTTTTTTCAGGTATTCGGTATTGGTGGTATCGTTATCGTATACGTAGTATTTAATGG
>DASPJQ010000610.1:0-2101 GCA_035628535.1 Flavobacteriales bacterium
AATCGTCATCAATGGTTGCAGGATTGAAGAAATTGTTCACCACCGTTCCCTGCGTTTGCGTAAACCGCATGTGTGAAGGATGGTTCTCCGTTTTTTCGCCTGCTTCAACAACCCGTCCAAGCGCATCATACAGCGTATAACTGTACTTCTTCGGGCTTTGGTTAAACTGCCGCGTGTTTTGGCTCACAACAATCCGTCCAAGCCTATCGTACCAAAACAGCGTACTGTAATACCCGCTTTCATCTTTTATTGTTCGTGCGTAATTTTTATTCGTGTTATTTATGCCGCTTGCTGTGCCGTTGTACAAACCGCCCATAAACCCTTTTGTGCGCGAACAGAAAGCAATGGCGTTTATGTCCATGTCGGTTGTTACAAGCTGGCTGTTCAAACTGTCGTTTACGCTGATTTGTGTCCACCCTGAAGCTGATGTTGTAAAGCCGGTATTTTTCCACAACTGCCCGTCTTGCCCTACCAAATATCCCACTTCATTGTCATGGAAATATGCGTCCTTCACCACAACCGATGTGCTCATGCCCGCAATGGCCCCTGAAAGGGTTGAACTGGTGCCGTTATGTGTTACTACACGGTTTGAATTGGTGCCCTGGAAAAACAAGGCAAACTTTACACTTGAATTTTTAAAGGCCTGCACCGCATTAACCCTGCGTCCGCTTAAATGGGTTGATGTAACTGCCGGAAAAGTTGTGTTCAGCGTCAGGGTGTGTGTTGTGGTATCAAAATCCAATACTTTCACCTGCCCGTCACCACCGGTAATGTTATATCCGCCCACAAAACCCAATGTGGGAACGGCAAAGTCAACATCGGTATAGTTTTGCGACAACGCCACTAAATTGGCATTGCCTACTGAATCGTCAACATGCCCAATGTAACTGCGCGCCCCAACCACCACAGCCTGGTTGTTCATAATGGTTTTTACACTTTGCACATCGTGTACGGCATGGCTTATGGGCGCATTGGTTGAGGCGGTTTCAACCGTGGTCCAGGTTCCGCCTCCGTCAGCAGTGTGTTTGATTGTATACCGGTTACCCACCACATACCCGTTGTTGATGTTACGGAAATTAACTTTGTTCAGCGGGAACTGGTAAAAATTCTTATTGGTCATAGCATTGGTGCCCATGCACCAGCGCAAATGTGCATTATCCCCAGCCGCCACGGCAAAATTCTTGGTCGGCACAAATTCCACCGCGTACAAATCGTCCTGTGTAACCTTACTGGCTATGCTAAAGCTGCCAGGCGTTGTAATGTTGCTCGTATACAATATTGTCCCATCGTCACCCGCTATGTACGCTTTGTTGCTGCTTACGGTTATGTCGTTCAAATCAACGCTTACGGGTACACTCACCGCTGTTGGCGTAACGGTAAATGACGAGAGCGAGAATGAATACACCTTTCCTTCATCGCCTACCATGTATCCTGCGCCTGAACCGGTAAACTGCATTTCATTCAGGTCGGCTTTAATGCCAGTTGTCAGGATTTTTGCATAATACTGCGAAACACTTCCGTTAAAATAATAACCGGTCATTTGCCCGTTGTCACCGCATGAAACAGTCAGGCTGCCCGAATAATCGCTGGCGCGTTTGGGTAATCCCTTAATGTTTGACGAAGGTTCCTGCCCGACTACCCAGGTAACAGTGCCTGGTACTCCGGTAGCAAACGCCCCGCGCTCAAACCTTCCGCCATCACCCACAACGCTTATCATTTTATCGTTATTGCTCAAATCAATGCTGCGCCCAACAGTGGTCGGGTTTATCCCGCTGTTGATGTTCTGGCTGCCGGTCACGTAAATCACGCTGCTTACGGCTGCACTATCGGTAACCGCGCTGTAGTACAAATGTGTTTGGTTGGAGTTGTTCAGGGCATATAATTTTCCGTTCTGCACCAGCACATCGTTAAACCCGCTTGAGCTGGGAATCCCACCGCCCGGTGCGGTAATGGTAATGGCCGTACAGGTAATGGTGTCAACACTGGTTGCTTTGTAAAACCGGTACAACAAATCATCGCTGGCCAGTATGGTGCCGTTAATGCACGGGCTGGTTGCATGGTTGGCAAAATTCTGCACGGCTATTTTTTTAAACTGGCTTAT
>DASPJQ010000611.1:0-1509 GCA_035628535.1 Flavobacteriales bacterium
AAGTAGCATTGGAAAGCGATCCGCTTGACCAGGGAATTTTTGATGATGTGAAATAAGTGAATATAAGTTAGGTTTTTGAGTCCAAAAGTTTGATTTGCTTCAAGCCGTTTAAATCGTAAAGAGCACGGTAGGTTCAGATTCCAAAACACCCCTGATTTACTTCTGAAACGGATTTCACGGCCACATCAGACGAAGAATTTTGAAGGTCGTAAATCAAACTTATCGAAAAATAAAAAGCTAATTCATAAAGTAGTTCATCTTTCCCGATTTCAGGTTATGGTACTCGCGGGTAATGTAGGCAATCATACGGGTAAACAAACCAAAGGCCTTGTTGGTTTCTTCGGTAATGTCCTTTTTTTGCAGCCTCAACAACAATTTCATGTAAAGGGCATTCATGCATATTTCAACTTCATTTACCCCGGCATACCGGCTTTTTTCGGCAAATTCCGATATGTAGGGTTGCGCCTCAAAGAAAAACTGCTCGTACGTTTTGTCACCAATATTCAATAACGAGGTATGCACCATGTACATTTCCTTCACAATTTCATTCAGTTCATGCAGGTGTCCGCCTTCCTCGAGCGACTGGATGCGCATTTTTTCAATCAATTGGGCGTACCAGTTTTTTAATTTTTTTTCCTGTTTTGCCTCAAGGCCTGCCGGTTGAATAACATTAAAAAAAATATCTTCAAGGTTTAATTGAAAACCGCGAATAAGGTCTTCGACCTGCCACATGTATAACAGGTACTCGGCAATGTTGGTTTTGTATTTTTCTTCGGCAACAAACACAGGTAAGTTCCATTATTTATTATTGTATTCGGCATTCAGGCCTTTGGCCACATCGGCCGTAATGTCATAAACCGGGTTGCCATAAAACAAAGCGCCTACCATGCCATCGCGCAATACATAGTCAATTTTATTTTCGGCACAATATCCTTCAAGGAACTTTTTTAACGCCATATCGCCCTTGATCAGGTTGTCATTCCTCACTTTATCAAGCATGGTCATTTGTTCCTCCTTGTACTTGTTATAGGCCATTTCCAGGTTTTGCATTTTTTGCTGCGCCTGTTGCTGTTCGCTAAGCGTTTTCATGTTAAAGTCCTTTTCAAGTGCCTTGGCTGTAGCGATCAAGCCTTGTTCGCGTGATTGCAACTGTTTTTGCACTTCCATGGATAGTTTATTCAATTCGGCTTCGGCATCTTTGAATAACTGGTAGCTGGCCGAGAGGGAATCGGAATTGATGAATGCAATACGTATTTCACCTGTTCCCTTTGACCCTTTAAACACCGTGCTTGTCATGGGTGTTTTTTTAACCGGCTCCTCTTTTGCAGCCTCGCCTTTTTTACCGGCCGGTGCCGATGGTGATCTGAAAAAAAGATAAACAACGGCTGCCGCCAGTACAACATTGAAACCAATCAGGACTTTATTCATAGCGATTTTTTTGATTTGTTGCCGCTCATAAGGCGGTCATTCGTTGGTTGATTTTAAATTTATTCGTTCAAATTCTTCCTT
>DASPJQ010000612.1:0-6270 GCA_035628535.1 Flavobacteriales bacterium
GGTTTATGTATGAATTGTTTCTCAGGTTCTGGTCTACAACAAAAACATTGTAATTGGTAAGCGGGTCGGTTTCTATCTGCCGTGTGTTTCCAGCCGTATCTTCCAGTTTTGCATACATGGGCTGGGTTATGGCATTAAACAAACCTATTCCCGTGCCTGATTTGGTACGGCCTGTAACTTTGGTTGCATTCAGTAATTTTGACGTGGAGGGATTGGAAATAATTTCCTCGCCAGGTTGCAATTCGTAATAAGGCTTGTTAAAATTGACCGGTGTACCGCCAATACGCCTGCTGTAAAACAATCCTGACTTATTGTATATTTCGGTTCCTTCGGTAAAAAATTGCCTGAACTCGTTATAACGCACTTCAAACGGGGTGGTATTTAAAATACGGTTATCAGACTGTACCTGGCCAAAATCGGGTATTAACGTCATGTCAAGCGTAAACGCTTCGTTTATGCCGTATTTCAAATCCATTCCGCCATTGGCGTCAAACGAGTTTTCGTGCACATTTCCGCTATTGTCATCATACCGGTTGTAATAACCCGAAACGTAAGGCGTAAATGAAAGCCGCAAGGGTGATTTTATATCCTGCAGTCCTTCAAGGTTACCGCTTTGGTTTACAAAACCGCTTACGAGCGGGTTGACAAAGTTCCAATGGCTTTCTTCGCGAAACTTCCTTATGTTGCGGTTAAAATTAATGCCCCACACCTGACCAGGTGTTTCAGAAAAACGAATGGCCGAAAAAGGTATTTTCATTTCAACGTACCAACCTTCATTGGTGCGTTTAACCGCGCTGAACCAAACTGCGTTCCAGTCAAGATCTTCACCGTTTGCGCTCAACCGTATGTCTTTTTGTACCCCGGCCGAAGTAACGGCAAAATAAAACGCATTCTGGTCATCGTTGTAGGTGTCAAGCGTGACCCCAAACTGGTCGGCATTGTCATTGTGGTCGCGTTCACTCAGGGTGCTGATTATACTGTCTTTTGAAACATCAGCCAGCAATGCGCCTATGTACAATGATGTATTGTCATACAATATGCGTACAACTGATGATCGCCTGGAAGGTTTTCCGGGGTTTGGAAAGTTCTGGATAAAATTATCGGCTTTTTCAGCTTGTTCCCAAACCGGTTCGTCAAGTACTGCATCAACTTTAACGGGCGTGGTAATTTTGAGAGCATGTACGCTGCGCAGTGTTACTTTTAAACTGTCGGCATGTTGGGCGTGTGAAGCAAAGGCCGGTACCAACAGCCCCGCAATGCACAACCAATTTGCCTTGAAACGCATGCTCAAATATAAACCTTAATTCAGTATGCTTTTTAAATTGTGTTAAGTGGATAAAGTAACAGGTGCAGGTGTATCAAAGCCGGACACAGTACGCGCAAAAAAAAACCGTTTCACAGGGAAACGGTTTTCATTTATAAAAATGATTCAATTATTTTTTCACAAAACGAATTGAACGGATGCGGGTATCAGCAACCAGGTTGAGGAAATAAACCCCGCGTGGTAAAGCCGAAACATCAATTTTACGGGTATCGCCAGTTAAAACCTGTTTACCGCCCAAATCAATTACTTTTTTACCAAGTACGTTTATGATTTCCAACGAAACCGGTGTTTCGAGTGCATTGTTAACGGTAAGGTACAATGTTTCCGTAACAGGATTTGGATAAATGTTTAACGATACTTCATTGCTAATTTCATCGGTACCAACTGCAACAGTATTAATTTGCCCTTTCATACCCATGCTTGCATGCGGTGAGCAAACCCAATACCGTTGTCCTGCAGAAGTAAGTACAATAAATGACGTACCCGCAGTTGTATGCGATGCGTTAAAATTAAAACCACCTGAAAGAGGCGTATTTCCATTTGCTGTCCATGTAGCCAGGTCCACTTCGGTTGCAGTGTGCACACCGGTTAAAACCCAGGCAACGGTATCACCAATTGCAGCGTTTATGGTAGAGGGTGAGAAAGTAAAACCCGAAATGGTTACAGCATGCGTAGTGGCTTTTGAGAACATTGAACCACCGATAAATAAGCCAGCAAGTAAAAGTTTTTTCATGTAATTTTTTTTCAAATATAATAATTTTACAACAAAATGAATGCCACCGGCATCAAAGTTTAAAATTTACGTAAATTTAGAGCCTATTGTTACAAATCTATGATTGACGAAAAGGTGGAAAAAGGAGCCATGACCTTTGAAAAATTTAAGGAACAGGTACTTGTTGATTATAAACTGGCTTGTATAAGCCGTGAGGCCTCATTGCTGGGTCGCAAGGAAGTATTGACCGGTAAGGCCAAATTCGGGATTTTTGGCGATGGCAAGGAACTTGCGCAAATTGCTATGGCTAAGCAGTTTATGAATGGCGATTTTCGCTCGGGTTATTACCGTGACCAAACATTTATGATGGCCATAGGGCAATTAACAGTGCAACAATATTTTGCCGCGCTTTATGCCCATACCGATGTGGAGCTTGAACCCGCCTCGGGCGGCCGTCAAATGGGAGGGCACTATTCAACCCGTAACCTGAATGCCGATGGGTCATGGAAAGAATTGAGCAAGCAAAAAAATTCATCGGCCGATGTTTCACCAACTGCCAGCCAAATGCCAAGGCTTTTGGGATTGGCCCAGGCCTCAAAACTATTTAAGAAAAACGAAAATTTACACCGGTACACCAATTTTTCGAATAAAGGAAACGAAATTGCTTTTGGTACCATTGGCGATGCTTCAACTTCAGAAGGTATTTTTTGGGAAACCATCAATGCGGCCGGTGTATTGCAGGTACCCATGCTCATGTCAGTGTGGGACGATGGATACGGCATTTCGGTGCCAAAAAAATATCAAACAACCAAAGAAAGCATTTCTGAAGCGCTTAAAGGAATGCAACGTGACAAGAACAAACCCGGGTATGAAATTTTCAAGGCCAAGGGGTGGAACTACGGTGAACTTTGCGGGGTGTATGAAAAAGCGGCAAAATTATGCCGTGAAGAACACATTCCTGTACTGGTGCACGTTGAAGAAGTAACGCAGCCGCAGGGCCATTCAACCTCGGGCTCGCATGAACGCTACAAATCGGCCGAGGTGTTGCAATGGACCAAGGATTATGATTGCATCAACCAGTTTAAACTGTGGATACTTGCATATGAAAAAGATTTTGGTTTGACCATTGCCACTGAGGAGGAGCTCAATGATATTTCAGAAGATGCAAAAAACCATGTGCGTACTGAGCAAAAAAAGGCATGGGATGATTTTACCAGATCCATCAATGGTGATCTAAATGAATTGTCAGGCATATTGAACGCCCTGGCTGAAACCAGCGGTAACAAAAATTTTATTTTAAAGATAGCAGGCGATTTAAAAGCCACGCTGGGCCCTATTCGCAAGGACGTGATTTCGGCAGCCCGCAGGGCATTGCGTTATGTGCGCAACGAAAATTCACCTGAAAAACAAGCGTTGGTAGAATTCATACAACACAATATTGAATTGAATTATGAGCGTTACAGCTCGTATTTATACTCCGAGTCAGCCGAGTCGGCCCTGCGGGTTGAAGAGGTGAAACCTGAGTACGGCAGCAATGCCCAGCAGGTTGACGGGCGCCTTATTTTGCGCGATAATTTTGATAAAAACCTGGAGAAAAATCCGCTTGTGCTGGTTTTTGGCGAGGATAGCGGTTTTATAGGTGACGTAAACCAGGGCCTTGAAGGGATGCAAACCAAGTACGGTGAACTGCGCGTGGCTGATACAGGCATACGTGAGGCCACCATCCTGGGGCAGGGAATAGGGTTGGCTATGCGCGGCCTGCGTCCCATTGCCGAAATACAATACCTGGATTATCTGCTTTACGCTTTGCAAATTATGAGCGATGACCTGGCAACTGTGCAGTACCGTACCAAAGGGGGACAAAAAGCACCGTTAATTATTCGCACGCGCGGTCACAGGCTTGAAGGTATATGGCATTCGGGTTCGCCCATGGGCATGATTGTTCACGCCTGCCGTGGAATTTATGTATGTGTGCCGCGCAATTGTACTGATGCCGCAGGATTTTACAATACGCTGTTGGCTTCTGATGATTGCGGACTGATAGTGGAACCATTGAACGGGTACCGTAAAAAGGAGTTAATGCCTTCAAACCTGGCCGAATTCAAAACCCCGCTTGGTGTTCCTGAAGTAGTGATTGAAGGAAGCGATTTGACCATTGTATCATACGGGTCAACATTTAATATTTGTCATGAAATTATTGGCCAGTTGAATGAGGTTGGTATTTCGGCCGAATTGATTGACGTACGTACGTTATTGCCTTTTGATATCAATCACACCATTGTTGAATCACTGAAAAAAACAAACCGTTTACTGGTGGTTGATGAAGATGTACCCGGTGGTGCCTCAGCTTACATGCTGGATAAAATCCTGGTAGAGCAGGGTGGATACCAGTACCTGGACAGTAAGCCTGTTACGCTTGCCGCAAAAGAACACAGGCCTGCATATGGCAGTGACGGTGATTATTTCAGCAAGCCCAGTGCCGAGGATATTTTTGAGGCGGTGTATGCCATCATGCACGAGGCCGATCCGTCAACATATCCGGCACTTTACGCATAGCCATACTAAAAAATAAATAAGTATGAAAGGTGTTTTTCAAAACATGTATTTTGTACTTGTTTTATTTTTTATTGGTTTGTCTTGCAGGCAGGCGGTAACGGAAAGTGAAAAAAATTCCCGGGAAAAAGGTTTTTTTTATCCGAAACTAAAGTGTCATTTAGCGCTTTCGCCAAAGCAGCTTGAGCAAGATTTTACCATTCTCATTACTACGCTTGAGCAAGCGCATCCCGGTATTTACAGGGTAACTTCAAAAAAGGAAATAGACCGGTATGTCAACAGCGTGCGAAAGGAGATTAAAACCGGTAAAACATACCTTGAATTTCTAAGGCTTCTTGCCCCGCTTTTTACAAAAATAGGTTGTATCAATACACAGTGGAGTCATTCACCGGCTTTCATTCAGTTCAGGAACAACAGTGTTCCGATGTTCCCGCTTAAGCTTGAAATAAAACAGGAAAAATTTTACGTAAAAGCGAACTTAAGCGGCTTGGCAGAACCTGCTCCTGGTTCAGAAATTCTTGAAATCAACAACGAAAAAGTTACTGATTACCTTAAAAAAAATTATGAATTGTTACCAGTGGAAGGAAATATGCACGAAATACAACAACAATGGCTCGCTGCTTATTTTGCCCAGCACCATTCCAATTTCTGGGAGCAATGCGATACGTTCAGGCTTAAACTGAAATCGGCCACAAACCAGGTATTCATGGTGAATTTGCCCGCACTGTTAAAGAAGGATATGAAGGATATTCCTGTTTCGGGCGGGAACCGCTACCCCGGGTCCATAAATGAAACCATTTTTACAATAAATTTTGGAAATAAACGGTTTAATGGGAATGAAAAGTTGTTCAACGCTTTTGTGGATTCCTGCTTTAATGAATTTCAAAAAAAACAACCCGAAAACATGCTCATTGACCTGGGTGATTCCAACCTTGAAAATGTTTTTTTTGCTCTCAAACTATACAGTTATTTTGATGATAGACCTATCCACATAGAAGAGGAAGAATACCGGGACGTAAGCAACATAAAATACGACCAATTTGTCAAGCAATTTCCTGCGGTTGATCCTTATGCTATCAACAGGAGAACAATGGCTATGAATAAATCATTTGCATTCAGTGGAAATTTGTACGTATGCGTAAGCGCCTGGAACCAGGATGCTGCGGGGTTGTTTTGCGCTCTTTTGGGCCTTCGAAAAAATACGTTTTTCATTGGGCAGGAGTGTAACGCGCCATATGGCATAAACACATACCCGCTATTACTTGAATTGCCAAACAGCGGCATTACGGTTCGTATCCCAACTGTTCAATTGACTGTTTCAAAGAAACTTAAAACAGAATTGGGAGGTATAAAAACGTCATGTTCCTTTGACGAGTTTTACAATTACCTCACAATAAAACAAAATATAAAAATCAAGGAACAGTAATTACTGGATCTCGGCCGACAGGCCTTTTTCCAGCAGGGCTGTGCAAACCGGTTCAAGTTCTTCATAAGCCCCATGCATTACATCGCACTTGCCGTTGTAATGTACAATGTGTGCGCACTGCTCGGCCTGATGGGGATCATGTCCACAGTATTTAACCAGGGTTTCAATTACATGATCAAATGTATTTACATCATCGTTGAAAAGAATGATGGCAAAATGCTTTTCTTCCAGCGTAAGTATATCCGCTTCTTCCTC
>DASPJQ010000613.1:0-1462 GCA_035628535.1 Flavobacteriales bacterium
CAATTTTACCTAGCCATGTGTTTTATTCCCGGTTGGGAATGCAAGAGGCTTTGAGCACATTTTTATTTTTATGCGCATTTTATTTGTATGTGTTTAGCCGCGGGACTGGCTTGCGTTTATTTGCCTCTGCATTGGTTTTAAGTTTCGTTTTTTTTACCAATTACCGCATGATCATCGCGCCCGTCTATGTTATTTTAGCGGAAATTTGGCTGAGTTTGGAACAGCGCCGCCCCATAGATTTGCGCAGGTTGGTGTGGTTTGTGCTCGTATTTTATGGTGCTGTTTTCTGTATCGGAGGGATCAACGGAGGGCAAAACACTTACGTGACGTTTGCCTGGATGTTTCATCAAGCCGACCAAGCGTCCGGTCAGCGGCATTGGCTGAATTTCTTTTCTTTTCCTTATTACGTGTTTGCTTTGGAAAATTTCTTTTTTGGTCTAATGTTTTTCAGCAGTTTTTATTTAACATTGCGGAAAAAATGGGAAAAGCTTTTACCGTGGATGGTTGTCATTGCTCAAATGGCTTTGTTTTCATTTGCTGCGGAAAAGGGGGCAAGGTATATGTGTGTGGTTTTACCGTTTATGGCCATGGCCGCGGCCCATTCCGCCAGTTTCTTTTCTGCACCTGAACAACGGTTTAAAAAAGCCGCGGTCGTTGTCGTGGCTTTATCGCTTTTGGGTTTGGCTGGCAAATCGGTTGAACTGACCCGTTCAGGAACGGATTATGGTGAGGCTGTCCGTTATATTTTATCGATGGACCCTCAAGCGCGCATCATTTCCACCCAACCTTTGGTTGAGGCGCTGTATCTTCCCAATGAACGAGCAATTGTGGAATGCCCCAAGGAATTGAGTTCTTTGTTGGCGTTATCTGATCAGGGCTATCGCTATTTGATCCTAGACCCGCAGGCATATATTTCTTGGACAAGCAGTGGACAGCGTTTCACGCCTTTATTGGGTTTCTTGGCATTGATCCGCGAGAACGTTTTGCCTTTAAGGATTTTTCCTCATTTGAACGAGGCGTTCTTGACCAGGTTTGTGTTGGACCACAACGAAAATTTGCGCAATTCTTTGCGCTTTTTGAATGGCAGGGATCCGAGCTTAGGGGAAATCCGGATCTACGATTTGACCAAAATTTAATAAATGGTGTCAGACACCATTTTTTTCTGTGTTATAATGCCAAAATTATGAACTACGATCAATTCATTTCATCCATCGAAAATTTCAGTCAATATAGCCAGGATGTCACGCAGGAGACGTATTTTGGTTTTCCTTTACAGCCTATATTGAGCGCGGAAACTAAATTGCGGGAGCATGAAAAATCTGTTGCTTATTTTTCCATGGAATACGGACTGGCTCCGAGCATATACAATTCTTTTTGCCTTAGCCAACCGATGAGCGAACAAAATCAGTTTTTCAAACACCAGGTTTTTTCCAATTATTGGCTCTCCGATTATGTGTTCAAA
>DASPJQ010000614.1:0-1119 GCA_035628535.1 Flavobacteriales bacterium
CCCGTACCAACTTTCGGGTGGTCAGCAACAACGGGTTGCGATAGCACGATCGCTTGCTAATAATCCAAGTATCATTTTGGCCGATGAACCAACCGGAAACCTGGACACACAAACAGGTAATACGATTATGGAAATGTTAAAAACTCTCAATGAACAACAACACGTAACAATCATAATTGTTACGCATGAACCTGATATTGCTGCAAAAACAAAACGTATCGTGGAATTAATGGACGGTAGAATTGTTGCAGATAAAGCTACATAATGTATCAAACGAATACCGTCTCTGTATCGAATGGTGTGTTCGCTCCCCTCGATATCAACCCCGAGGCAAAACCCATGAATATTAAAATTTTACTACGCTCCGCATTTCACTCATTGGCAAAGCATCCATTGCGGTCATTATTGACCACGCTGGGTATCATTATTGGGATCACGGCAATCATTGCCGTCACCTCCATCGGTCAAGGTGCCAAATATAAGGTTCAACAATCAATAGAAAAACTGGGTTCTAACTTTATTATTGTTCTTGGTGGTGAATCAAAATCGTTTAGTCAACGTCGTGGGGGCGGCGCCCAAGTCACGCTTAAAACATCAGACTACAAAGCAATAGTTGATGAATGTGAATACATATATCAAGCATCACCCGGGATTCAAGCACCAGTTCGGTGTATCGTTGAAGGAACTAACTGGCAAACGATCATGGGTGGCACCTACCCTAACTATACCGAAATTCGTAATTGGCCAATCGCACATGGAGAAAATTTTACCGACAATGATGTGCGATCGGCTACCAAAGTAGCGATACTCGGCAATACAGTTTCGCAACAGCTTTTTGGCACTACAAACCCACTAGGGAAAACGATACGGATAAAAAATATTCCGTTCAAAATAATTGGCATGTTGAGCGAAAAAGGAAAGCGACCCGATGGCACCGATGAAGATGATATTGTTATTGCACCGTTCACTACCGTCCAACGCAAAATAGTTGGTGCTCGTAAATTTTCAGCAATTATTATGTCGGCAACGACAAAACAACATATCGGTAAGGCAACCCAACAAGTGCGTGATATCTTACGGCAAAAACACCGTCTAACTCCAACTGACACCGAGGACTTT
>DASPJQ010000615.1:0-2726 GCA_035628535.1 Flavobacteriales bacterium
GGCTCAAAACGCCCGTATCAGCAACCATAATGGTGGCATTGTTAAACCATTTTGACCTGCATATAACGGCTACCCCACTTATGTTATTAAGCGAGTCTATGTACCCTGGATTAACCGGTAAGTCAGTGCTGTCAAGTGAAATGCCGTGATTGTTCCTGCGTGCAATGGCCCGTTGTGAAAGGAATGTTGCAGGCGTTGCAAGCGAATGGGGAGTTCCCGCCTTATTTTTAAAACTTACCAGGTATGTTAACGGTGCCGTTTGGGTATGCGAAACAAGATCAATGAAAATAAAAAGGAGCGAAAACGTTATTTTTTTATTCAACGCCATACGAAGTTATGGTCATATACACTTCCTTGCCGCTTAAGGCCAACGTTGTATCAAAGGCATTGATGTCAATGACCTTGTAGTATTTTTGGACCAGCCCTACATGTTTTGCGTATACTTCAAAGGCAAGGTGCCGTTGCACAAAATTGTACTCATCGCGTTGCAGGACCAGGGCCGTATTGGAAAAACTAAGTCCGTTATAAGTCCGTGGCACATCGGCATCATGGTATTCATATTCCCACTCGCCCTGTTGGTTAAACACATTGCCATCCCATTTTTTCAAAGCCTTTACCGGAAAAGCCAGCCGAACATAGCGTTCATCTTCTTCCACTTTTTCGTAATCGGTGGTATTGCGGGTTGAGAACCATATATCGGAAATTACCCAGGAGCCCGTACTGTCTTTTTTGGAGCGTTCAAGACGCAAACTTGGTCTTCCCTCGTCATCCAAAAAGGTCGATTCTATTTTCTCTTTTAGTACATAAGTCACTGTATCGTGAATTCCGGCAGTATTGTCATGTGTAATTTCCATTACATCATACACGCAATAATGCCCTACCGTTTGAGGGGCGTATTCATATTTAAAATCAACAGGATCCTGCTTGCTCTTTTTGCATGAAAAAAGAACAACCAATGCGATTAAATAATTGGCTTTATTTTTTCGGACCATTCGTTGATGTGTTGGTTTTATTGGCGGTGGTGTTTGTTTTGGTTGTGTTTGTAGTATTGGTCTTTGTATTTTTTTGATTTTTTGGATCGGTTGCGGACGAATTGTTGTTCACAGGCGGATTTTTTTCAGATTCCTTTATTTTTTTCAAATGGGCCTCCAACGCTTTTCCTTCCAGTTTTTTTCCTTGCTGAAAATAATCAATAGCAACGGTTTTTGCACCCGATTCGTCAAAATGGACCATTGGCCCGTGTAATTTGCCTGCAGCGTAAAATTCGGTGTTTTCGCGTTTGCCGTTCGGCCTGAAATGTGTCACCTGGCCCGAAAGAAATCCGTCTTTAAAAGTGCCTTTGCTCATGGTCACACCCGATTCAAAAAAGCGCTGCCAGTCACCGTTGCGCGCCCCATTTTTATACATAAACGTCTCGGATATTTTTCCGGTATAAAAATAAACGGTGGTTAACCCCTCAAGTTTATCATTTGCATATGTTTCACGCGTACTCACCCAACCAGCCTCATCAAGATGCGTCCACACGCTGTCTTTTTTCTGGTTAATGTATTTTCCTGATGACATCACTTTGCCGCTTTCATAATAAATGACTGCACGACTGGTTTTTTTATCGGCCTGGTGTTTTACAATTGACTTTACTTTGCCGCTGGGATAATAAAATGTGAATTCACCAATAGGTTTATCATCTTTAAAATTTCCTGTGTATTTCAATTTACCCGTCTTTTCATCTACTTTTTCCCAATAACCTTGCTTGCGACCTTTCGAGTCGGTCTTATTTTTTTCGGTATCCTGACCGTACAGGTTAATTGCACACAATAACAAAATAATGGCTGCTACCTTTTTCATCTTCACAAATTTAAGATTAAACTGTTACAAAAAGCAGACCTTTGGATGCATCAATAAAGCAAAATCCGTTAATTACACCTGCCTGTCAGGCTTTAACGCATTGCTTTTTCGGGGGTTACGAACAAGCTGTCAATTTAACAAGCGTTTAACATGTTTTACGCGAGGAATTGGATTTCAATGATTGGGTAAATATCCGTTTGCTCTATGATTCAGGCCTTGTATGTACCCTTTTTTAGCGTCTCCTGAACTACATCAATTTTTTAAATATGACCTTTGATTGCCGTGCCTGACTGATTTTGCGCACACTTAGCGTGTTGTTTTTAAATACGCCACAATACGTAAACGGCACTTTGTTCTCGGCCCCTTCAACAAACACCGAATCGTTGACCACCCTGTAGGAACAAGGCGATTTACGGTATGTATACAACAATTTCGCTGTGGAATCTTTCGCTTTTTCGGGCGAAATGGCTGCCCGTAAAAAAACGGCCTCGTTGTTATCAAAAAAACGCAGGTATAGTTTTTCTTTGTAATAACTGCTTTCTTCCAAAACAAATAATCCTTTTATGTTTTTGGCTTTACGCACTTTGATAGTGCCCTTGTTTTGCTGTGCTTCAATGGGCTCCAGCAAGACTAAAACCAAAATGATGAAAAAATATAAACGCATCAGTGATTGCCTAATTGAGAATTCCGTTTCCTGCGGTCTTCAACTTCGGTGGAACGTATCTGAAAACGAAGTCCCGGCAAGGTTACGTTATTACCGGTTGATGTGTCATAGGCCTCAATTTTGCTTATGTAAACCATGTCACCTGTTTGGGTTGTAGCAATAACATCGCAAATTTCGCCTGAAACAACATTACCGTTAATGCGTTCTTCCACCTGTT
>DASPJQ010000616.1:0-1752 GCA_035628535.1 Flavobacteriales bacterium
CTATTACAACCATTGCGCCTATTTGCTCAAACAAGGTTCCATTATTTCCTATGAATTTGCCAGTAAAGCTACCGAAGTTGACAGTATCATGAACATTGCGGCTTCCATAACCCGCATATACAAGGAAACGGCCCCTGATATAGCCAACGTATACATAGCTGCTGCATTTAACGACAATTTTCCCATGGGCACGCAAAAGGAAGACATGATTAACATGTTTACCATTTCAGATTACCTGTTGCAAAAAGCATTGGTGCATCATGAAACGGGTAAGGTACATTATGCCCTTGGCGCATTATACAATAATTTCCTGGTTGATTACAGTACCGCATTTTCAACACCCGAAAAACTTGAACTGTTTGGGCATTCCATTGTCCCAACCGAACTTATGGAAAAAGCGGTTGAACACCTGGAACAGGCCTGTACCCTTGACCCCGAGTATTGCAACCTTAAAAAGTTCAGGGACAAACGCCCCGGTAAGCATTAGTATGACCGATTTGTTATTTTTCGCCAATAACAAGTTTTAACCCCTTATTTTTAGTTACTTTGCCCCATTATTTCCATTGGTTCACGTGAACGAATCAAAACAGTTACGCTACGATAAAGCTTATTTGAAAATGGCAGCCGAATGGGCGCAGCTTTCACATTGCAAACGCAAAAAAGTAGGCTCACTTATTGTTAAAAACGGAATGATTATTTCCGATGGATATAACGGGACTCCTTCAGGTTTTCCAAACGAATGTGAGGATGTTAACGGGATTACGCAGTGGTATGTATTGCATGCCGAAGCGAACGCACTGCTGAAGGTATCCAAATCAACCAACAGTTCACACAACGCCACCCTGTACATTACCCTTTCGCCCTGCCGCGAATGCAGCAAATTGATTTTACAGGCAGGAATTACAAGGCTTGTTTACCGCGATGGATACAAAGACACTTCGGGCATTGAATTTTTAAAAAGCGCGGGCATTGATGTTTTGCAGATAGCAGATTTATAAAAAATATGAGTTACAATCAACCAGGCAACCAGTTTAACAAGTTTGACAATGGCAATAACCGGCCGTACATTAAACCATCGGCCTTTTTTCCCTTGCTGTTTGCGGCCATGCTTGCCATAGGCGTATTGCTTGGGTATTCCATTAATCCGGGTTCAGGCAGTTCCGATTTTGATCCCAATGACAAGTTAAACAGCATCATTAGCCTGATAAGAAAAGAATATGTTGACAAAGTGGATTCAGAAGACCTTACCGATAAAGCCATTAAAGGTATGCTTGCCGACCTTGATCCGCACTCGGTTTACCTTTCACCAAAACTGGTTAAAGAAGCCAACGAAGAACTTGCCGGGCAATTTGGAGGCGTGGGCATACAGTTCATTATTTTTGAAGACACACTTGCTATTACGCATTTGGTAAAAAACGGGCCAGCTGCAAAAAAAGGTTTGCAACCGTTTGACCGCATTCTGATGGTTGGCAAGAAAAAATTCACTGGTAAAAATGTAACAACCGACCAGGTTTTTGATGCCCTGCGGGGTGAGGTGGGTACGGCCGTGAACCTGAAAATTTACCGTCCGTCAACACACGAGACATTTGAAGCAAAAGTTATACGCGGTGTAATACCTGTGCCCAGTGTTGATTGTGCGCTTATGTTATCGCAAAAAACGGGCATGATACGCATTTCGCAATTTGGTGAAAATACATTTGCCGATTTCCTGGACGAAGCCCGCAGGTTGAAAGATGCAGGCATGAAAAAACT
>DASPJQ010000617.1:0-9696 GCA_035628535.1 Flavobacteriales bacterium
AACCAACAGTTGCGGCACCGTAGCCGATATACAAACGCTTAATGTAGGCGGAATTGGCATAACTGAGGTTGTTGCCGGTGGATTGGTGCAGGTTTATCCAAACCCAACAACAGGTTTGTTGACCATTAAATCCAAATCGACTATTGAGGGAGCATATGTTGTGAATGCGGGTGGGCAGCGCGTAATGTTACAATCCGACATAGGTACGGCAGAAACTACGTTTGATGTTTCAGCATTGGCACGCGGCATGTATATCATAACCGTTGTAACAGCCGATGGGATTTACCGCACACAGGTTACGTTAGTGAAATAAAAATAATTATCTGTGAAAGCCGTTGCCTGGAAAGGTGACGGCTTTTTTATTTCCCTTTGTGCCGTCTATGCGTTTCTGCGCTTTTCTTTCTGGAACCGGATCATGCCCGTGCGTACCCCAGGGGTGACATTTGGCAATGCGTTTCATGCCCAGCCATATTCCTTTAAACGGCCCCCATATTTTAATGGCTTCAATGGTATACTGGCTGCAGGTAGGTTCATGCCGGCAATTTTTACCCAACAAGGGCGAAAGCGTCCACTGGTAAAATTTTATAGGGAAAATAAATATGTAGTTAATGTACTTCAAGACTATATCATACCTTGATTTTGGACAGTAAAATTTTAGATCATGAAATATTATGGTTGGTTCGTTAATTATTCTACATCCCACCTTCCACTTCACCCTACTGGTCGTCTGCTACTACAGCAAATTTGTTCCCGTAATTGCTTATGCGTTTGGCGTTTTTAATGTTGTATTTGCTCAAATCCACAAAGCCCATTGTTTCAGGTTTATCGTATCCCTTTTCAAAATCAACCACCACTACATTTCCACCGCTGGTAAAAAAAAGCGTTTTGCCTTTCCAGCAATAGTCCTCGTTGTCTTTACCCAAATAAAACGAATAGGTTATTTTTCGCGAGTGCAGGTCGTAGAATTTAAGGTAACAACCATCTTCGGCTTTTTTAACATAGGTAATGTAATGTTCAATCTGCCGGATGCACCGGCCCACGCTGTCGTCAATAATTTTTTCAGGGGCCAGCCTGCGTTGCGGTGAAATAAGCCTGAGGGTTGAATTCGCATCTTTGTTGCCAAGCACAAAAACCGCGTATTCCGGTTCGGTACTTACCTTGCGCAGGCCACGGCCGTTTGACATCCATTCATCGCTTTCCCATTCGCGCTGTACCGGCCAGTAATAGCCAATAGAATCGTTATGTTTGGTTAACAATTTTTCTTTCCTGTCCCTTAAATTGATCTTCCAAATGCGTTGAGTGGTGCTGTCTTTTTCAATGAACACACAGGTTACCGCATTTCCATCAAAGGTTTCCATGGGGCTGAATTCGCTCGTAGCGGGCGTATTGGTAATGGTCAGGGTTTTATTGGCCTCAATGTCGTAGGCATAAACATCATTGGTGCCGTTATAACTGGCCGAATAATAGATCCATTTACCATTGGTTGAAAAAAACGGTTGGTTATCGTACCCGGGTCGTTTGGTCACATTAAGCGGTTCGCTTTCGGTAAGGTTGTTCCCGTCAATTTTCAGTGTAAACAGAAAAATATCGGTGTTAAGTTGGCCGTACACAACCGGCAAATAAAAACATGCGGCAAGCAGGGCTAAAAGCGTTTTCATTGACTTATTTTTTCAAACACAAAGGTAGAGCTTAAACCCCATTTTTCACCGTTTTGGGCAATAAAAACGAGAATATATTTCCCGTCATCTTCGCCATAGTAGTCCTTTGTTTTGAATTGACACGGAACAACTTCTGTGCCATCAGCCAGGTACAGCCCAATGCGCTTGTCTTTATAGGTATACCAGGTGGTTTCACCCAGCTCATAGTCGGGTTCAATTTTGTCAAACAGGGCGGGTATGATTATTTTACCATTGCTTTGGGCTAACCCAATCTTACCTCCTTTGTAAATGAAATACTGCGGCAAATCACCTTCGGAATCATAGGCTTCAATCTTGTCGTATTCGGCCGGTATAAGCATCTTTCCTGTTGAGTCCAGTAAACCGTATTTGCCTTTGTATTTGACCGTGAATTTTGCGGCATAGGCCGTGGCTTCATTTAATTCAATGGCATCGTATACACAATTGGCAATATTTTTGCGAAACGCTTTATACAAACCGTATTTCCCGTTTTCTTTTACCAGGGTAAAACCTATGTCGTCACCATACGCGGTGGTCATACGATCAAATTTTACCGGTATGGTAATGTTACCGTTGTTGCACCACATGCCTTTTTTACCGCCTTTTTCAAGTTCATAATAAATGAAGTCATTCAAATCATAATACACATCGCCTGTAACAATGTTATCGTATTCAACCGGCAAAATCAGTTTCCCGTCAGTTCCATAAAGGCCTGTTTTGTTCCCTTTGGTCACCAACGCAATTTCTTTTCCGTCCCGTCCCATGCCTTCAAACAATTCAATGTTGTCAAAATTTCCATCAATCACGCATTTTCCCTTGCCGTTAAACAAAACAACTTTATTGTTTTTTGAAATGGTGAATCCGCCTGCTGTGAACGGGAAACGTACAATGCCATCTAATTCAAACGGACTGATGATTTTGTTGGAATGGTCAATTACACCCATTTTTTCACCTTTGCGGGCCAGGAAATAATAGGTGGTGCCGCTGGTGTCCTGATCAATGGTTGCCAGGAAAAGTTCATCGTATTGGTCTTGAATATAAACGCTGTCATTGAGGTTGCGCAAACCGTAATAATTGCTGCCGTCTGATGTAATGGCTAAATCATCCACCACATCGGCAATATCAGCAAATTTATACGGCAAAATGGTGTTGTTGTCACGGTCAATTAAACCGTATTTCATGCCTTTGCGCACTACGCTGTATCCCTCGGTACGCACTGACTTTACGTTGTCAAATAAATCGTCAAATTTGCTCTCACCGTAGCAGTCAACAAATTTGTATTTGCCGTTGAACATTACAGGAAGCCAGTAACCCTGAAGCGGGCCGGTTTTTTCAACATCTTTCACCACAATTTTTCCGGTAGCGGTGTTGTAAATATCAAATTTTCCATCGGCCCGGTTGAATTTTATGACTTCTGCCGGAATAAAGTTGCGGTCAAACATTTTTAATTGCGTAAAATCGGTATATACCGGTTCCAGTATTTCCTCGGTATTTTTGTTGATGTAACCGTATAACCCCTTACCGTTGGCAAACACCGATGCCCATACGGAATGTTGTTCCCTGGCAAGTTTTATTTTATAATTGCTCAGTGTATTTGTGCGTGCATCGTATATTTCGTTCAGGTTTTTGTTTTGAATGCTAAACAGATTGGGCGAAAGCAACGAAATTTTATCTTTTGACATGGGCCTGATGAAATGCCCATTGGTGTCACAAATGCCATATTCATGCCCGCTGTTCAGCACATAATACATGCCTGAAAAAACAATGCTTGCATAAGCCGGTTTTAAAATCACACGCCCGGTAAGGTCAAAACACCCGTAGGTAATGGGCGAGTTGGGTTTTGAATAGGCGTAACCCACAAGCCTGAGGGTTTTCGGATCAAAAAGCCTGGTTGAAATATGGTGAATGCTGTCAACCGTGACTTTTTTTGAAACCAGGCTGTAAACCCGTTTTACGTTTTCACCATGTACAAGTAAACAGTCATCCGAAAGTTCTTCCACATTAGTCCCGGTTTCCAATAAATTTCCCTGCACATCATATAGTTTGACTTTTTGAAAATCCAGAACCGTAACAATGAAATTGTTTTTGTAAATTTTTGCAGTTGATATATTGTCTTCAGGCAATTTTACCGGGTTAAAATATTGATCAGTAATTTGCGTTTTACCGTCAAGGGTTACCACCTGGTAAACCGGCTCTGATTTAAAATATTCATATCCTTTTGCGTTTATATACCCAACCGAATTATCGGAATAATCGTTGCGCGATAAAAATACTTTGGCAATGCCTTTTTCAAAAGGCTCAACATCGGCATACCGGCATTGAACGACTTCGTTCCCTTTCAAATCGCAAAACCCGTAAAAATTATTGCGTGACACTTTTACAAACCCTTCGGAAATAATGTGGTAAATGTAGTCGTAAATGAACGGTACCAGCACGTTGTTGTTTTCATCAATCAACCCGAAAAAAGTCTTTTTGTTTTCGTCTTTTATGTCGGCTATATAAATGCCTTTTTCAATACAGGTAAGATCACCGCTGGTATAGTACGTTCCTTTATTTGTTTTGAGCACATAATTTTCCCTTGCAATTTTTGCTTCCCGGGTCTTTTCAGCCGCATCCATTGCGGTTATATTTTTTTCATTGGGATTTTCATACAGGCCGTGCATGCTGTTAACGGGCCCTGCTATTTTTTTACCGGTCAAATCGGTAATTATCCAACTGTTCCCGCTGCCACTTATATCAATTTGCAGTTGTTTTCCGCCTTTGTAAAACCGGATTGACGGGTGCGGCCGCATATCAAAACTGTATGTTGGGTGCCGGAAAGGAATAATAACAGTGTTGCTATTGTCAATTACGCCCCAGTTTCCCCAGTTGCCGCCTGTTTGCACAATGGCCAGTTTACCGTTGAAATCAAAAGCCCTGTCATATTCAAAAGGGATGGCTTCACTAAAATCCGACTCTCGCAAATACCCCCATTTTCCACCTACAATTTCACCTTGCATGACGTCAATCTTTCCACCTTTGCATGCAGCGGCAAAACCATTGCTGAATTCCCATATTTGTTTGTATCCCTGTTTGGTTTTGACCTGGTTTTTGGCGTCAATCAAAAAATATTCCCCGTTTTTCATCACCTTGCATATCCCGTTTTTCCACACGGGGAACGCTTTTTCATACTGGGGCGCAATAATTATTTTACCTGAAGCATCGGCATACCCCCATAGTTTTGAATCACGGTAAGGAATTAGTTCCTGTGAAAACGCTGTGCAAGCGCAAAGCAGGTTGACAAAAACAAATAAGGTCCTCATTAAACTGATTTATTGGAAAGTTACGAATATATAATCCCTTTTCACGCTACGGTTTTTCCCGTATTTCACATTAACGTTGTTAATTCAAGCCAGCGAAGGCCTTTTACATCCAGTTCTTCGGTTAATTTGCCGAGCTCGGCCGATATTTTAACCAGTGCCTCGTGGTCAGATGCGGCAGCCGCCAGTTTTTCTTCCAGTTCTTTTTTACGGGCCTCTAACCGTGGAATTTCTTTGTCAAGCTGTTCCAGCTCAAATTTCTCTTTAAAACTGATTTTCCTTTTTGCATCAGTTGTAATTTGGTCAGCAACGTTTACCGGTTCTTTAACCTGGGTCTTTTTCAACTCTTTTTCTGCTTCTTTTTTCTGCTCGCGGTATTTGGTATAATTTCCAATTATGTCTTTGATATATCCGCCTTCTTCAAAAACAAAAATGTGATCAACAGTGCGGTCCATGAAAAAACGGTCATGCGTTACCAGCAGTACGCACCCTTCAAAATTGTCAATGTAATCTTCCAGCGCAGTTAGTGTGTGAATGTCCAAATCATTGGTTGGCTCATCCAACACCAGGAAATTGGGGTTTTTCATTAATACGGTTACGAGGTACAACCTGCGTTTTTCACCACCGCTTAATTTACCTACCAATTGGTAATGCGTATCAGGAGCGAATAAAAAACGTTCCAGCAATTGTGCCGCTGTGATTTTTTTTCCTCCGGCCAGCGGAATAAATTCGCCAACTTCTTTTATGACTTCAATTACGCGCTTGTCATCGGCAAACTGTATGCCCTGCTGTTCAAAATAACCGAACACCATGGTTTCGCCCGGTACAATTTTACCCGTATCAGGTTGCAGTTTACCCATGATCAAATTCAGCAAGGTTGATTTTCCTACACCGTTAGGACCTACCACACCAATTTTTTCGCCTTTTTTAAACGTGTAATCAAAACCGTTGATCAATAATTTTCCCCCAATGGATTTTGAAATTTTATGGATTTCCAGGATTTTGCTGCCAATGCGGCTGATGTTTATTTCCAGGTTCACCTGTTTTTCATCCAATCGTTTTTTGGCAACGGTTTCGGTGTCGTAAAATGCATCCTGCCTGGCTTTTGCTTTGGTGCCACGTGCTTTTGGCATCCTGCGCATCCATTCAAGCTCTTTACGGTATAAATTTTTTGCTTTGTCAATTGAGGCCAGTTGTGAATCAATGCGAGCTGCCCTGCGTTCAAGATAATACTGGTAATTTCCACGGTGTTTATAAACGGTGCGGTCTTCCAGCTCCAGGATCTCATCGCAAATGGTGTCCAAAAAATACCGGTCATGCGTAACCAGCAATAACGATCGGGTAGTGGTATTCAAAAAATTTTCAAGCCACTCAATCATGTCAATATCCAGGTGGTTGGTGGGCTCGTCAAGTATCAACAAGTCAGCTTCTTCAATTAATACTTTTGCCAACGATATGCGTTTTAATTGCCCGCCTGAACACGTACCGCATAGTTTGGCATAGTCATCAATATTTAATTTTCCGCAAACGGTTTTAATAATGCCTACCTGGGTGGCTTCTTCATCGGTAAGCTGGCTGTAATCGTTTTTAACCAGGGCCTCGCTTATTTTTTTGTTTGCGGTAACGGCTGTTGCAACCGGCAGTTGTGCATCAAAAATGCTTTCCTGCTCGAGCAGGGCAATTTTGAGGTCATTTCGAATGGCAACATGACCGCTATCGGGCGTATCTTTCCCTGTAATGATTTTGAGCAGCGTTGATTTGCCTGCGCCATTTTTGGCCACCAGCGCAATTTTTTGTCCTCCATTGATACCAAAGGTGATGTTCTCAAAAAGGACCTTATCACCAAAACGTTTGCTTATATTTTCAACCGATATCAGATTCATTTTTGTTTGGCGCTCCAAATCGTTTGAAAGTATTTATGATTGAAAAAACTGTCGAATTTAAGCAACCGGATATTGTCGGTTGTTTTAAATAAAAAAGGGTTTGCATGCGTGCTGTGTAAATAACAGTTATAAATAAGTTCGCTGCAACTGAAGCTGGTGGTATCGTCAAAATCGAACTTATGGTCAAAGCTAATTTGCTGCAGAAGATACCTTCTGGCTTCTGCAACAAATTTCTTTTTTTGCTCGTCATTTAAAACAGGCCTTATAATGGCCACGTTGCTGTCAGCCACATCGCAAAAAAAATCGTAAAGTTCCTGGGTTTGTACCCCGTCTGCATTGGAAAGGGCCGGGCTTATGCAGTGAACCGCTTTAAGCGTATCGTTAACAAGGCAGGCAATGGCGCAATGCGAATACGGGTTTTTTTCGGCCATTACGCGAACAATTTGTGTACTCATGGGGCCCATTCCCTGTCTCAGTAAAATATCGCCTTCCTGAATTTGATGAATGATTTCCGGATCGGCTTTGAAGCGAGCCTGGTCTTTAAAAGAATAATCCCCGTTTGAACATGAAACGGGGATTATGCATAATGCAATTACTATGTTTAAAATGATTTTACTCAACGCTATTGGTTTCTGCACCAGTGGTGTCAGTCATCTCTTCCATGGTTTCTTCCATTTTTTCCATGCTTTCTTCCATTTTCTTGCTTGCGCCCCCGTCTTTGCTGAAAACAACCCTCCAGTTTCCGTCTTCCTTCACAAGCTCGTAGGTTTCTTCGCTTTTACCGGCAACGCAGCAAAATGTACAGGTAGCTTTATCGCCATTGGTTTCGCATTTCACTTCTTCCTTTTCAAGCGTTTGTGCCGGCATTAAACCAACTACATCTTTTAATTTGTCAAGATCGCCACGGGTAGCTTTGGTACAAAGTTCCTTGGCACCGCTAATGTCCTTATCAGCCATGCGCTTAACAAAAGCTTTGGTCACTTCTTCGGGTTTGTTTTCAACGCTGCCACCACAGGCAACCAGCAGTGCTGCAAAAGCAGCTGCAAACATCATTTTTAGTTTCATAAGGGTTTTATTTGTTTAGGCTGCAAAGGTATAAATCCCCGGCACTTTGGGAGTTAAACAAACATTTTTTTTCTAAAAATTGGCTATCTTTGCAGCCTTTTAAGGAGTCAGGTTATGTTGTCAGCATCAAATATATCGCTTCAGTATGGCAAAAGAGTTTTGTTTGACGAAGTAAATGTACAGTTTACCGAGGGGAATTGTTACGGGGTAATTGGGGCCAATGGTGCCGGTAAATCAACGTTTTTAAAGATACTTTCTGGCGAAATTGATCCCACTAAAGGCCAGGTTAGTATTTTGCCCGGCAAACGCATGGCCGTTTTAAGCCAGAACCATTTTAAGTTTGATGATTGCGTGGTGCTTGACACTGTTATAATGGGTCATGACCGGCTTTGGGAAATCATGAAGGAAAAAGACGCCATTTATGCAAAACCAGAAATGACCGAGGCCGATGGGGTAAAAGCAGCTGAACTGGAAAGCGAATTTGCCGAAATGGATGGGTGGAATGCCGAATCGTATGCGGCAACCCTGTTAAGCAACCTGGGCGTTTCTGAAGAATTTCACACAAAACTTGTGAATGAATTAACAGGTAATCAAAAGGTACGTGTGCTTATTGCCCAGGCATTGTTCGGAAATCCTGATATTCTGATAATGGATGAGCCGACCAATGACCTTGACGTAAACACCATTGCATGGCTTGAAGATTTTTTAGCCGATTTTAAAAATACAGTGATTGTGGTGTCACACGACCGCCACTTTTTGGATGCGGTGTGTACGCACATTGCCGACATTGATTTTGGAAAATTAAATTTATATACCGGTAACTATTCATTCTGGTACCAGGCCAGCCAGCTTGCGCTGAGGCAGCGCAGCGACCAGAACAAAAAGATTGAAGAAAAACGCAAGGAGCTGCAGGAATTTGTGGCGCGTTTCAGTGCAAACGCCTCAAAATCCAAACAAGCCACTTCGCGTAAAAAATTACTGGATAAACTTGTAATTGACGAAATCAAACCGAGCTCGCGTAAATATCCCGCTATTATTTTTTCGCAGGAACGCGAGGCAGGTGACCAGATATTGAACGTGGAAAACCTCACGTATTCCATTGAGGGCGAAACCTTATTCCGGAACCTGAGCTTTAAAGTCAATAAAAAAGACAAAATTGGTTTTATTGCCAAAGACGCGCGTTCCATTACCGCGTTATTTGAAATTTTGGCAGGCGAGAAGCAAGCCTCCAGCGGTACCATTGAATGGGGCATTACCATTACAAAAGCTTTTTTACCCAATGACAACGCCAAATATTTTAAAGACGATTTAAGTTTGGTTGATTGGTTAAGACAGTTTTCAAAAGACAAGGATGAAACGTTTGTGCGCGGCTTCCTGGGTAAAATGTTGTTTTCGGGCGAAGAGGCTTTGAAATCGTGCACTGTTTTATCGGGTGGCGAAAAAGTGCGCTGCATGTTCAGCCGGTTAATGCTGCAGCAGGCCAATTTTTTAATGCTGGAGGAACCTACCAACCATTTGGACCTTGAAAGCATTACTTCGTTAAACAATGCCATGATTGATTACAAAGGCACCTTGATGTTTACCAGCCATGACCATGAATTGGTGCAAACAACGGCCAACCGCATTATTGAGCTATTTCCAAATGGATTTATTGACAAGGCGCTTACCTATGATGAGTACCTGGCCAATGATAAGATAAAGGAATTAAAGGCTGAGCTGGTTTAGTTGTTGTGTAAACAACAGCGAATGTTCGACCCTTCCCGCCTTTCTTAA
>DASPJQ010000618.1:0-3609 GCA_035628535.1 Flavobacteriales bacterium
ACCGATGGGCCTGGCGTTGTGGTTTGAAAGACCTGGGTTTCGCCCAAATCGGCAAAGGCAACAAAGTTGCGTGTGTTGTCAATTGTATTGTTGGTGTTGGTAACCCAAACTTCAACCCGCGTAATGTTTACATTCGAATTAACGGTTGGCAAACTTTGCATGGCCTTATCATACTGGTTCCTGAAATAATGCGCCATGAAATAATGCTTATTGGCCTCGTAATTGTCAGCTGTAATTTCAAAATTTTGTGTTTGCGCACCACCTTTTACTTCAATCTCGGTGCGTTTCCCTTTGTTTTGCGACAATACGGTAGTGTTGGTAAGGCGGCCCCATTTGGTGCCTATTTTAATTCCGAATAAACTTTGGCTACCGGTAATGAGGGTCCCGGTAAGCGGCAAACTAACGTTGCCGGCTTCCACGTTTTGAATAATTTCATCTTCGGTTCCCTGGTACCCCAATTTGATTTGGTTTTCAAAATCAAACGTTGCCTCAGTGTTATAATTGAAGTTCAACTTCATTTTATCACCAATGTTCCCAAGCAAATTGATTTGAATACGTTGGTTAAAATCGAAAATGGTGATCTTGCGTTGTTTTTCGGGAATCTGCGGGTTGGCCGTACGCGAAGTATTCAGGCCAAAAATAAGTTCAGCGCTTCCCGAAGGTTTGATTTCAATTTTATCGCCAAGCCACCCCTTGTCTTTCTCCTTGCTCAGTGGAATGGGTGGTATTTTATAACCACCGGCCCCTGCTTTTGTGCCAGCATCGGTTTTAACCAATTCCTGCCAGTTATTGGAAATGCTGTTTTTCAGGTCATAGTTACGGAATTCCTCCATGGTCATTCCCGTACCCTGGTGGTAATTTTGGTTGCCGTATTTGGAATTGAAATAATAAGTGCCGGTAACCGGATCGTACTCAATGGTTGACTCAATGTTCAGGGGGTCCTTGAGGTTAATCAGGTTATTGTTACTGTCCACAACTGGTGTCAGGGGGTCGGTAATGGGGTAAATTAACTCAACCTGCGGGCTGTCAACAGGCATGTAAATACCCATTGCTTCCAGGACATCATCTTTTGCTGAATTGTGTGGTAATGAGTTGCTTTTGAATCCGTTATGTACTATGGAATAGCCAATTACGCTTAAAAAAATTACCGGGGCGCCTAAACCCAGGCCTTTTCTATTTAACAAATCTCCCTTCAAAACTGTTTTCTAATATAATTACATATTCTTTAGCGCAGCTTTTATTAACTGCTCAACCGTTAAATTATTGTCTGAAGCAACAATTTTGTCAAGGGTTTTCTCAATAGTATTTTTTTCAAATCCAAGGGTAAGCAAGGCTGATAAGGCTTCGGCCATAACCGGAGAAGTTGACTTTGTTCCGGAATCACCTGATTTTCCCATTTTTCCGGCAAGGTCAACCAGTATGCGCTGGGCCGTTTTTTCTCCAATGCCCTTAATGCGTTTAAAGGCTGCCACATTGCCCTGCGAAATGGCAAGCAAAACCTCGCTGTGTGTAAGTGATGACAGGATCATGCGGGCCGTATTCGGTCCCACACCGTTTACGGAAAGTAAACTTTTGAAAACAGTGCGCTCATCATCGGTGGCAAAACCAAACAGCAAATGTGCATCTTCGCGAATGACCTGATGGATGAATATTTTTGCTTTATCGACCGAACCAAGCGCGCTGAAAGTATTCAATGAAACGTGTACATGATAACCCACACCGTTTACATCAACAACCAAAAAAGTAGGTGTTTTCTCAACAAGTTTTCCGTCTAAATACGCAATCATTTTTTCGCTTGTTTGGCTTGGGCGTCAATCACCGCAATTTTGATCATGTTTACTATTTCACGCACACTGCAACCGATTTGCAATACATGAAATGATTTTTTCATGCCCAGCAGGACGGGACCCACCACTTCGGCCTTTGTCATTTCCTGTATGAGCTTATAGGCAATATTGCCTGCCGAAAGCGATGGAAATATTAATGTATTTGGACGTTTGCCGTTGAGCACGCTAAAAGGAAAAACTTCTTTCAATAATTCCTGGTTAAGGGCAAAATTCGCCTGAATTTCCCCGTCAACAATAATTTCAGGGTGTTCTTTATGGAGAATGGATACGGCCTGGCTTACGCGTTTCTGGCTGTCGCCTTCGGAAGCGCCAAAATTGGAATAGGATAACATGGCAATGCGCGGTTCAATGCCATAATTTTTAACGGCATTTTGAACCCGTATGGTTATTTCAACCAGGTCTTCAACACTGGGGTTATGGTTGATGGTGGTGTCGGCAAAAAACACAGGTCCTTCCTTCGTGAAAATGATATACATGCCTGCTACCTTTTTTACATCTTTGCCGGTGCCAATAATTTGCAGGGCGGGTTTAATCACATCACGGTATGCACGTGTTAAACCTGAAATCAACGCATCGGCATGGCCTTTTTCAACCATAAGCGCGCCAAAATAATTGCGTTCCCGCATGAGTTTTAACGCATCCATTTGTGTCAATCCTTTTCGTTGCCGTTTTTTATACAGGTGTTGTGCGTATTCTTCACGTGTTGATTTCTGTTCATCACTGCGCGGGTCAATAATGGTTGCGTCTTCAAGGTCAAGGTTGAAGTCTTTGATAAGCGAAAGGATTTTTTTACGGTCGCCCAGTAAAACAGGTGTACATATGCCTTCTTCATATGCAATATTGGCGGCCTTTAATACTTTATGGTTATCGGCTTCGGCAAATACAACTTTTTTAGGGTTGCGTTTGGCTTTTTCGGTAAGCGTGCGTAAAAGTTTGTTGTCATGGCCCAGGCGCTGGTTCAATTGATCAACATACGCGTCCCAATCGGTAATTTTATGTTTTGCCACACCTGATTTAATGGCTGCTTTTGCTACCGCAGGGGCTACGCATGCCAATAAACGCGGGTCAAGCGGTTTTGGAATAATCTGGTCACGACCAAAAGCAATGTGTTTGGTACCGTAAGCCACATTCACTTCTTCGGGAACAGGTTCCTTGGCCAGGGCAGCCAACGCACGCACCGCGGCAAGCTTCATTTCTTCGTTAATGCATGTTGCCCGTACGTCAAGTGCACCCCTGAAAATAAACGGAAAACCAAGCACGTTATTTACCTGGTTGGGATTATCGCTGCGGCCGGTTGCTATAATAATATCTTCACGTGCGGCTTTGGCATCGGCATAGGAAATTTCAGGATCGGGATTGGCCAACGCAAATACAATCGGGTTTTTTGCCATTGTGCGCAGCATGGCTTTGTTCAGGATATTTGCTTTTGACAAACCCAGGAAAACATCGGCACCTTTTAATGTGTGCGCAAGGCTTTTTACTTCTTTTTTCTGGGCAAAAAACGCTTTGTATTCATCAAGGTCTTTGCGTTTGACAGTTATTGCGCCTTTGCTGTCAAACATGTAAACGTTCTCCTTTTTTACACCCAGTGATAAATACAGTTTCACGCATGAAATGGCTGCGGCACCTGCACCGTTTACAACAATTTTTACTTTGCGAATGTCTTTTTTTGCCAGCTCAAGCGCATTTAACAGGGCTGCAGCTGAAATAATAGCTGTGCCATGTTGGTCATCGTGCATAATTGGAATATTCAATTCCTGCT
>DASPJQ010000619.1:0-1485 GCA_035628535.1 Flavobacteriales bacterium
CAGTAACACCGATTTTTCTTTTAACAGCCCGTTTTCATCATAAAAAAACTCGGTGAGTGAATGCATCAAATTGTCACTCGTCTTCAACTCCATTCGCCTCAGCAAGCCTTGTTCATCGTATTCGAATTTTTTGGTGGATACAATCTTCCGGTCAGGCCCTGCATACGTTGTTTCGCTCAGTAAATTTCCCTGCTGGTTAAAGGTAAACAACGCATCACTTACGCGTTCGGCATTATCACCCGGTACACTGCGTTCGGTCACGCCATCCTCTTTCACCACATAGGAATTTACCTCCATTGAACGCACTTTTCCCTCAAGCTTCATTTTTTGAAGGTCATTTTTCGGGATAATTTTACGTACCTGCGGCAAAGGTGCAATCCTTCGTACGGGCCTTTTTTGATCACCACCGCAGGCCGCAACAAGCATCATTAAAATCACAACACAGTATTTACTGAACATCTCCATAATCCGGTTATGCAATTTTTGCCAGTTTTTTTCTGAACAAAATTACCGATACACTTAACAATACGGCACAAAACAACAACAACACGCCTAATTTAATGGCAAACTGGCCAAATTCCGCATCGCGGTAAAATAAATCGAAAAAACCGTCACCGCTCCAGTAATTGATGGTAAACATGCTGAATTTTTGCATAAGTGGAGGCATTACAAACGAAGGGATCATGCTGCCGCCAAGCAGTGACATGAGCAGTACAACGATGGTTGACAACGATTCAATTTGTTTGCGGCTGTCAGCAAGCCCGGCAAGCAAAATACCAAACGATGCAGCGGCCGCTGCAGTAAAAACAATGAGTAACGCCAGTTCAAGCGGGCGATCCCATATGGGAAAAGAAAATACAAGCCAGCAAAAAAACAGTGTCACCGTTAGCTGCATGAAAGCAACAACAATGCTGGAAAAAAATTTGGCAAACATGAAATCCATTGGGCGTATGGGCGAAACCAATATCCTGCGCAACGTGCCCTTTTCTTTTTCTTCAATAATACCTGCCCCCATACCTGCAACGGCAAACAACAAGGTCATGAGCGCTGTGCCCGAAACGGCCTGTATGGCCCCTAGATTAATGCCGCTTTCAGGGGCCAGGGTTATTGTTTTTAAGCTGTCAGTGCCCGCTAGTTTTTCAAAACTAAAATCGCTGCCAATGGATTCAAAACTTTTATCAAACACAGCCCGGTCGGAATCGCTGAAGCCGGGAAAATTTTCCTTTACTTTTTCAAAAATACGGTCCTTCATGCCTGCATTGTTGCCCCCCATTAATTGCATACCCAATTGCGGCACCAGCATTGAATTTTCAACTTCGCGTGCACCGTCAAGCACCAGGGTATAAGCGGGCCCGCCTTTTTTGTTGCTTGAAATAAGAATGCCGCCCTTTAAGTTTCCCTTATGAACCTTGTCAATGAGTGTGGCCGAGTCTTCAACCATTTCAATACTGTATGATTTACTGCTGTCCAGGCCGGCAACAGTTT